>NZ_JAXUHN010000073.1:0-78721 GCF_035916875.1 Methylomicrobium sp. Wu6 | reverse complement strand
AAAGAACTTTTATAACTTGTCAAACTCTTTTTCGACTTCCTTTCTCACTCATCCTGTTCAGGATGAACAGGGCTTCTTGCCCAAGTCTTGATGAGCCGACCATTATAACCAGTCTCATTTATTTGTCAATACTTCAATTTCGGTTTTTTTCAAAACCCGGCTGACCTCCCTTTCCCTGTCGGCGTCACCGCCGAAAGAGAGACGCATTATACGCACTCCCCCATACTTTGCAAGCGGATTATTAAATTTATGTTACGAATTGCCAAATCCCAACCGCCAATCTGGGAACGCCCGGCTTTTTTTCAACCAGTAAAGCTTATTGCCACTCTATTATGAAGTTGCTATTTCAGCAAGACGGACTAATTTCCACGCCCGGCAATAGCACTTATATCGCCGAGTTTTAGAGCATGTTTAAATAAGCCGGCAGCCAACCATGGCTTCTGGATCTCGGCAATCCTCGCCGGAGATCGCGGCTTTTCTATTAGATCCGATGCAATATCAACAAAGCGCGATTGCCCTGTGGAGATAGTCGATATAGTGCGCATCAAAACGATTGCGCCATTTTGACGACAGACTTGGGTTATCCCAAGCCAACCTATTTCACCACCAAAGTGAAGCCAAAACGCTGCTACAGGTTGAAGAGTGCTTGCTCAGCAACAAATCCTGCCATATCATCCCGCGGAAGAAACAAGAAAACCAAAAGACGAACTCGGCATCAAAATGGAAATTCCCGAAAATCCTTATAATTTTGACGCACTCTATAATCAGACCGTGCAGAAAGGCTCGCTGACCGCCGAAGACCGCTACAAGATCGAGCACATTATGAAACGCTCGATGGCCAAGGCTATCCGCGCCAGTCATTTTCCTCAGAACTGTCGATACCTGCTCGAATCATGGCAATC
This sequence comes from Methylomicrobium sp. Wu6, assembly GCF_035916875.1. Lineage (NCBI taxonomy): Bacteria > Pseudomonadati > Pseudomonadota > Gammaproteobacteria > Methylococcales > Methylococcaceae > Methylomicrobium > Methylomicrobium sp. Wu6. The sequence continues at coordinate 77,819 of NZ_JAXUHN010000073.1, read as the reverse complement.
GCGGATACATTTGAAGCGCAGACATCAGCCGATCACTCCTGTAAACGGCCGTATAAACTGCCGGTGTCTTTAAACATTTTGCGCGGCATGAAGCAAAACCGGCACATCGACTCCGACTTGTTCGATTTATTTTTAACATCTGAAACTTACCGGAAGTTTGCCGAACAGTTTTTGAAGCACGATCAAGTCGATGCTGTAGACATCCGCCAATATTTAAATCCCGCAAACCATTGAACGGGAGGTTTTTTGAACATTGCACGCCCCCCTTTTCGAGTCGATTCCGCACAGACAGCCGAAGAAGCTGCTGAAGAAATCGTTCATTCATTCCTTTCCCTCGAAAACCAGCCCGAAAAAGTGAGCCGTGTTTTCGCAGCTCTCGCCCGCAGCCTTGATGCAACGCCTGATGATCCGCTCGTTGCGGCCGGTTATAGCTTGGCCAAGGCGGTCGATCATGACGCCCCCCGCTTCAATCTGCCTTATCATAACCAACAGCATGTTTGTGAAGTCATGTTATGTTGCCATTATCTTGCTCTGCGGTGCAGCCTGGAGAGACGCGAAACGATAGAAATCACTTTGGCCGCGCTCTTCCACGACTTTCGGCATGACGGCAAAATCCGGGGCACCCCTTCTTTTCGTCTCGAGCGTAATTCGGTCAACCTAGCAGAATCTTATTTACTTGTCGCCGGAATCACACCGGCCCAACACCGCAAACTCGCGGCACTGGTCCTGGCAACCAATCCGTTGGCCGGTCTGCCGGTCGCCCATGCCTGCTACAATCACCACCATCACGGCACGCCGCTGCCGGAAATCCCCGCCGCCGCGCCTGAATTAATCGAACTCTGCAACTACCCCGCCGCCAACCACGCCTTGATCCTATGCGTGGCAGACATATTACCGTCGCTCGGCTTAACGATCGATTATGCGCTAACATTACAAGAAAAACTGGCGCAAGAATGGGGGACGCCTTTAGGCATGGAAGACAAACTGTGCTTCATCGACATCGCCCGGCATATTTTTGCGGTTTGCGATTTTTTTACACCGAATGTCGATCGCCTCAGAGCCTATTTAATGGATCATTTTCTGGTTCAAAAACATGCAAGCGAAACCGGCTAAGTCGGGCCCGAGCCTTTGAACCACGCTGTCGACGCTTACCTGCGCCGTGCTTTTACAGTCATCCGGTCCAATACAGGTACAAGCCCTGCGCACGGCAACTTTATTCCCGGCATCGAAATTCACGCACAGACGCCCGAACAAATGCTGAACGGGAGCCATATGCTTCGGCCACCCTGGTTGAACGCCCTGGAATTGCTGATCATCACGACTGATGGGTTAGTGGTCGGCCTAGTCACCTTGGCTGCAGAGGCTCTAACCTCATTTGATGCGCGATGCAAATCCCGGCGCATTAGAAGTCTTTCGTCAACTGACCGTCAACTATTCGGGATCCACTCGCTGCTTTTCATTGGTAGTGCTTGAGCGAAAATATAACCGACGATATGATCGAGTTAACCGAGAAATAAGCCGATCGGATGCGGCCGCTATGGGCACGCGCCGCATACCTTTATTGGGCTCTAATCTACCTGAGCACGTTGTAATCGGCATGCGATTTGCGTTCCTACCTGGCGGAATCAATCTCCGCCGCGATCAGCACCATTCAGCCAATCCAGATATTTGGCGACCCCCTGTTTTACGGTCAGAAACTCCTTGCCATATCCTGCCTGCCGCAAGCCGGAAATATCGGCCTGAGTATAGCTTTGATAGGCGCCTATCAAATGGTCCGGGAACGGAATGTATTCGATCTCGCCTTCTCCGTGCCAGTCGATCACCGCCCCCGCCACCTGATTAAAGGTCTCGGCCTTGCCGGAACCGACGTTGAAAATGCCGCGTTGCTCGGGATGATCGAAAAACCAGAGATTCACATCGATCACATCGTCGACATAGACGAAATCGCGCTTCTGCTCCCCGTTCGCGATACCGTCGCAACCTTCGAACAAGCGGGCTTTTTTCTGCTCGATCACCTGCCGGTTGAAATGAAACGCGGTGCTGCTCATCGCGCCTTTGTGTTGTTCGCGCGGCCCATACACATTGAAATAACGAAAACCGGCGATCGGAATCCGGATGTCTGGCAAGATCCGCCGCACATATTGGTCGAACTGAAACTTCGAATAGGCGTACATGTTGATCGGCCGCTCGCATTCGCGCTCGACACGGAAACCGTTATGGCCACTTCCGTACACCGAGGCGGACGAGGCATACAGGAACGCGGCATTCTTGCCGATGCACCACTGCAACAGGCGTTTCGAATAATCGTAATTGTTCTCCATCACAAAGCGGCCGTCCCACTCCGTCGTCGCGGAGCAGGCGCCCTGATGGAAGACAGCTCGAACCTGATGCAGGAAACACGGCGAATCGAGCTTCTGAATGAACCGGTCTTTATCCAAATAGTCGGCGATGTCGAGATCGGCCAGATTGTGCATCTTGCGGCCGTTCAGCAAGTTATCCACCAGCAGAATATTGCGCTCGCCGCGCTCGTTCAATGCCCTGATCAGATTGCTGCCGATAAAACCGGCGCCGCCCGTCACTACGATCATGCTGTCCCCCTTGCTTTGTTGATCATCGATGTCGTCGATTGCCCATCGACAAACTGCAAAATTTTGACTTCGCCGCCCGCCTTGATCACGCAGTCGCCGCCAGCGACCTGATCGGGCGCGTAGTCTCCGCCTTTGACCAGTACGTCCGGCAACAACCGGCAATAAAGACGTTCCGGCGTTTCTTCCTCGAACGCGACGACCCAATCGACACAGGCCAGCGCCGACAAGACGGTCATTCGTTCCTTCAAGCCGTTGATCGGGCGCGACTCGCCTTTCAGCCGCTTGACCGACGCATCGGAATTTACCGCCACAATCAGGCGGTCGCCGAGCGCTTTCGCCTGCTCCAGATAAGTCACATGCCCCGCGTGCAACAGGTCGAAACATCCGTTGGTCATGATGATTTTCTCGTTGTGCGCTTTCGCGCGCGCGACGATATGCATCAATTCGTCTTCGGAGACCATACCGTACAGCGCACCGCGGTCGCCGTGCAGCGCCCGGCTCAGTTCCTCGACCGATACGGTGGAGGTGCCGAGTTTGCCGACCACGATGCCACCGGCCAAATTCGCCAGACACATCGCCTCGCGCAGCGGCAGATTCAGCGCCACGCCAAGCGCCATCACCGCAATCACCGTATCGCCCGCGCCGGTCACGTCGAACACATCCTTCGCCTGCGCAGGCAAGGAATGCGTTTCGGTTTCCTGAATCAAGGTCATGCCGGCTTCGCCGCGCGTCAGCAGCAGACTTTGCACCATGCAGCGCTGAAGCAGTTCCTGCCCCTTGCCGAGAATATCGCCTTCGCCCATGCAAGCGCCGGCGACCGCAAAGAATTCGGACAGATTCGGAGTGATCACGTCGGCAAGCCGATAACGCTGATAATCGACGCCCTTAGGATCGACCAGCACTTTCAGCCCAGCCTGCTTCGCGGTCGCAATATGGTGCGTCACATCCGCCAGCGTGCCTTTGTCGTAGTCCGAAAACACGACCGCATCATGGTTCTGCAGATGCCTCTTCAACTTGGCGGCCATTGCACCTCGATCGAAAGCGATCGGCGTATCTTCGAAATCGAGCCTGAGCAATTGCTGGTGCTGGGCCATGATACGCAATTTGCAGATGCTTCGCGCGCCTTCGGCAATCACGAAATCGCAAACGACACCCTCGGCTTCGAGTAGTCGTCGCACCGTCTCGCCTTCCGCGTCGTCGCCGACCACGCCGAGCAAGGTCACCTTGCCGCCCAATTTTGCGATGTTCAGCGCCACGTTGCCGGCGCCGCCGATGCGCTCCTCGCTGCCTTTGACCTTGACGACCGGCACCGGTGCTTCCGGCGAGATGCGCGCGGCCTGACCGGACCAGTAGCGATCCAGCATCACGTCGCCAACGACGATGATACGCGCGCGGCTGAAATCAGGCGTTGTCGCGATCACTGAACGCCTCCTCGACCAGACCGCACCACCAGTGCCCGATTAAAATGTGCGCTTCCTGAATCCGCGCGGTTACTTGTTCCGGGACCACGACCGATATCGTCGCTATACCGGCCAGCATGCCGCCGCCAGAACCGGTCAAGCCGATCACCGCCATGCCTTTGTCGATTGCCGCTTCGGCCGCGTTCAACACATTTTTGCTACACCCCGACGTCGAAATCGCGATCAGGCAGTCGTTTTCGTTGCCAAGCGCTTCGACTTGACGTGCATAGACGCTGTCGAAGTGATAGTCGTTCGAATGCGCGGTCAGAATCGAGCTATCGGTCGTCAACGCGATCGCCGCCAAAGGCCGCCGGTGCTTTTCGTAGCGGACCACAAATTCGGCCGCGATATGCTGGCTGTCGGCGGCGCTGCCGCCATTGCCGCACAGCAAGATCTTGCCGCCCTGTTTGAGCGCGTCGATCAGCAACTCTCCGGCCGATTCAATCACATCGGCGCGAGTCCTGAGCTTTTCAATCATCGCCTGATGCTGTTCGAGCTCGGCTATAAAGGTTTTCAAAATATCGTCCTCTTAATACTTTTAAGACAGATCAATCAAGTAATATCGTCTTCGGCAGGTTCTTTGAATTGCAGCTGGTGCAGCCTGGCATAAGCGCCGTTCCTTGCGAGCAACTCCTGGTGCGAGCCGCGCTCGACGATGCGGCCATGCTCCATGACCAGAATCATATCAGCATTTTCGATCGTGGATAAGCGGTGCGCGATCACCAGGGTGGTCCTATTGTGCATGACTTTTTGCAGCGCCGCCTGAATGTAGCGCTCCGATTCGGTATCGAGCGCCGAGGTCGCTTCATCGAGAATCAAAACCGGCGCATCCTTCAATAACGCGCGCGCCAATGCCAAACGCTGGCGTTGGCCGCCTGACAGTTTGACGCCGTTCTCGCCGATTTCGGCATCTAGCCCCAGATCGAGCTTTTCGATAAACTCCAGCGCATAAGCATCGCGTGCGGCGGCCTTGATTTTTTCCCGGTCGGCTCCGGCCAATGCACCATAAGCAATATTATTCGAGATCGTATCATTGAACAAAATCACCTGCTGGGTGACCAGGGCAATCTGCCGGCGCAAGTTGGCCAAGCGATAACGGTTGATTTCGACCCCGTCGAGCAAAATCTCGCCCTGGTCATGCGGATAGAAGCGCGAGATCAGATTCACAAACGTACTCTTGCCGCCGCCGGATGCGCCTACCAAGGCGACCGTTTGCCCCGGCTCGATTTTGACGTTAATGTCGCTGAGCGCCCAAGCGTTTGCCCCCGGATAACGGAACGATAGGTTTTTAAACTCCAGCGCCCCCTGGCTTTTAACCGTTTGATAGTCGCCGGTATCCGGCTCGCCTGGCTCGTCAAGGATCTCGAACAGCGACTCGGCCGCCGCGATGCCTTTTTGTATTTCACCGTTCGCATCGCTCAATTGCCGGATCGGGCGCGGCAACAAGAACGCTGCGGTCAGATAGCCGACAAATTCACCCACGCTTGCCTTTTGCATGAAGAACAGCGCCAGATACATCAGCCCTGACAAAGCAATCGAAATAATCAACTGCATCAGAGGATTATGGATAGCCATCGTGGTCGCGAGCTTCAACGACTGTCGCCGGTTATACAGACTGCTGTCGAGAAAGCGCCGTTTCTCGTAGTCCTCGCCGCCATAACTGCGCACTACCCGAAGGCCGCCGACCAGTTCGGAGGTGATATGCGTCATGTCGCCCACCGACTCCTGGATACGCTTGCTAATCCGGCGCAGGCGTTTACTGACATAGTTGACCAATACCACGATAATCGGCGTAATTGCAACGAACACCAAGGAAAGCTTCCAATTGATATAAAACAAATAGCCGATCATGCCGAGCGCGGTCAGCCCTTCGCGCACGAAGGTGCGTACCGACTCGGTTGTCGCCCGGGTCACTTCGCCGACATTATTCGTGATCCGCGCGATCATATATCCGCTGTTGTTCGAATCGAAATATGTCGTCGGCAGTTCGGTGTATTTGTTGAAAATCTGGCAGCGCAGCGCATGCACGACATTTGTCGAGACTTTCGCAAGAAAATAATTGCCGAGATAAGCGCCGAAACCGTGAATCACGATCAGTCCGCTGAACAGCAGCGGCAGATAATACATGCCTTCGCGCGCTTCGGTTTGCAGCGTGTCGATGATGTGTTTGACTAAAGCGGCAAACAGGGTTTGCGTGCCCGAGTAGAGAATAAAACCGATGAAGCTGATCAAAAACAGAACTCGGTGCGGTCTGACATAGCTCAACAGGCGCTTATAGACCTGGGCGCTGCCTTGTTGGGTGTTTTTTTCGGCTTTCATGAATAGGCGTGTCGTTGTCCGATTATAAGGACGGCGGGGACGCCGGCAAATATTGCGCAACGCCAAGCTCGGCCGCGGTAAAATCCTGCTGCGCCAGGCGCTCCATCAGACGCTGATAATTGTCGGGTTGACGGCTTTTATCGTTCACCGGATGCCATAAATGTAATACCGGCGCTGCAAAACGGCCTTCCTTGCGCTTGATGCCGGCATGAAGCAGGCGGATTACCAAATCGGAATCTTCGTGCCCCCAGCCTTCGAACAATTCGTCGTAGCCGTTCGCGCGAATGAAATCGCTTTTCCAAAACGAGGTATTGCAACCGACGGCTTTCCGCCAGTTATGCGGCTGCAAATGCCGCAAAAAACCCAGTGGCAACGCCAAAACCGGAAAAAACCGGTTGATCTTTCCGGTTAAGCGCAGACCGACAAAAAACGGCAGCTTTTTCAGGTAAACCGGTTTTTGCCCGGACAAAATTTCGTCGGTAAAGGCCTGTCCAAGCAACACCCGGTTGCCTGCCACGAACCAGCCTGACTCGGCAAGCCGCCGGTGCGCCGCGACGAAATTGGGGCGCGCCATGCAATCGCCGTCGACAAAAATCAGATAATCGCCGCGGCTTTCGGCAACCGCCTTGTTGCGGATCCGGCTCAACTGAAATCCCTGATCGGGCTGATACACATGCTTGATAGGCACCGGACTGACAGCGCGATAGGCGCCGATCAATTGCCGCGTTGCCTCGGTCGAACCGTCGTCCGCGATCAGGATTTCAAAATTCCGGTCAGTCTGTTGCAGCAGGCTTTTCAGCGACATGTCGAGCGCGTCCGGGCGGTTATAGGTCGAAACGATCACCGAAATCAGGCCTGGGCTGTCGAGTTTTTTTTGCAGCAACCACAGTTTGGCATACTTATAATAAGAGCCTTCCGCATTCGAGATCGCCAGCATCAAGCCTTCGGCGCCGTCCAGAATCGACAGCTTGAGCAAATAGGTGCGGAAGAAATTCCACAGCGCCTTCACGATCGCCTTGGCCGGCGAAGAACGAACGCCGCGTCGATGCAGCATCTCGGCATTCAACGTCGAATAACCGTCAACTTTGTGCAGCACTTCTTCGAGATTCACGAACGACTCGTGCAACAGCGGCGTTTCGATCCGGCCGATGGCGCCGTCCACATGGATTTGTTCATGCACCAATGCTTCGCTGAAATAACCTTTTTGCCGGCGAAACAACCTGAGCACGTAATCGGGCCACCAGCCGCCGTGCCGGATTTGTCTACCGCAATAACTGGAAAGCCGATTGATTTGATAAGCGTCGTACCGACCGCTCTGCACGGCTAGTTCTATTTGATTTTTCAGTTCCGGGGTGACGATTTCGTCCGCGTCGATCGACAATACCCAATCGCCTTGGGCTTTGTCGAGCGCGCGCTGCTTTTGAATGCCGAAGCCGGGCCAATCGCTTTGAAAGACTTTATCGGTATGGCGGCGGCAAATTTCGACGGTAGCGTCGGTGCTGCCGGAATCGAGCACGATGATCTCGTCGGCCCAGGCGACCGATTCCAGGCAGCGGGCAATATGCAAGGCTTCATTTTTGGTAATGATGATGACGCTGAGCATAACTTTGGTCGAATTGATGTCTTTACGCAGAAAGGCGATGAATGCTTGGGCCCGTTTGTAGAACTCTGCTCCTACTGCCAGGAAAACGCGCCATTTTTTCTAATGCCATGCATCGACATGCCGAATTGGGCCAGTTCTTGTTCGTACCATGACTTTTTTTGTCGAATTTTTTTAATTTTTTTCAACTTTCGCTCCAGCCAGCTCTGTTGCAACAATCGGTAGTTATGACGATTGCTCAAACTGTCTCTTTCGGACAAACCCCGCTCCTGTTTCATCGCCGTTTGCGTGATCGAGCCGTAATGATGCAGCCAAGACCTGCCGGTCATTCCGGTAGGAATTCCGGCCTTATCCGCTTCGTGAAAAAACATCGTATCCTCGTAGCCGAGCAATTTGGGTATCGGTTGAAAATAACCGATCTCCATCCAGACCGACTGATGCACGGCAAGACACACCGCATGGCGGTCGCCGATGCGGAGCGCATCTTTCATTTTTACCGAGGCTTGATCGGCAAACGCATCAAAATCGTAATCCAGCGGCCCTTCGATCAGCGACGGAGAAATGATTTTCAGTCCGTTTTGCTCTGCCGCCTCGATCAGATGTTCTATCCAGCCCCGCGACACCAGCACATCGTTGTTCATGACGATGGTCCACTCGGACTGAAGCGCCAAGGCGCCTTGATTCCATGCCACCCCGCAACCCAAATTGGCCTGATTGAAAATCCGTCCGCCAAGCGGCAGCGACTTCAAATAATCCCGTGTCGAGTCGCCTGAGCCGTTATCGACCACCACCAAACGACTCAGATCGAGACCGTGTTTGATCATGCTATTGACGCACTGCATGGTGTAATCGACCTGATTGTAACAGGCAAAAGTAATCGAATATTTAAGCGGATTCATTTTTTTCGGGTTTCTGGTCTACCGCAAGATGAACGAGCAATGAGCTGAGCAAGCATGCGAACATTAGCGCATGGAAGGAGGCGGTAAATTTTAAATTAAATACCTCGGTTGTCATACCGCTGACGAATGTACATATGAAATAACTGAGTCCGAGCAGCGCGATTTTGGAAGTTTGTGAAGTTGCCGAACGCAATTTGCCGAGAAAAAAAACAGCAGGTACGAAGAACAGGGAACAGCTCGCCAGCAAGCCCCATATTCCTGAACGCACCATATTGGTGGCAATTTCATTATGGAAACCTGAACGCAACGCCAATTCTTGTGTGTTAGCCAGCGCGTAACGATTCAGTTCGGGATGGTTGATCCATGCCGAAAAGCCTTGGTCGCCGAAGCCGGCCCAGGGACTTTGTTCGACGAGAAACAACGCGATGCGCAAGAAGGATAGGCGGTCCCCAACCGAGGATTGCGGATTGATCGAATTCCACCGGTAAGCCATGATTTCTCGCACCGCCAAATCCAATCGCTGTTGCAATATATCGGATAGATAATAGCCGCCTCCCAAACATAACAGCAGGCCAGCAAAAGTAACGGCGCGATAACCCACCACTTTAAAATTGAGCCATAGGAGTAAAACCAGCGGCAATGCCAACCAACCGGTACGGCTTCCCGAGACAATGGACAGGTACAAGCCGACTAAAAAGCCGAGGCCTTTGAAGCTCTTGATCCACCATGCATCGCGTTGATACAAGTCGATTGACAACAAACAACACAAACCCAACGTCAAATTCAGGCTGCCAAATGTCAGCGGATCGATGAAATAGGTCGAAATGCGGGAATAATGCGCATCGCGATACCCCCCCCAGCCTGCTTCAGGATGAAGCGTCACAACGATCAGGGTAATCAGCAATGCGGCCGGCATCGAAAACAGCAGTGGCTTCAAAACATCGAAACGATGCCGCACCAGCACGATGAAAATCGGAATCGTCAACAAAAAACGCGAGGGACTGTCATAATCGCGCCCGGCGAAATCCTGCCTGAAGAATTGTCCCAAAAAAATAGCGACGACCGGCAAAGCGAACGATATCGCCAGTCCCCAAACCCAAGGTTTCTGCTGACAAGTGATCGGGAATTGCTCGTTTCGTCCTGCACAGAGCACGATTATGGCGAGCGCAGCACTGATAAACAAAATGCCGCCGATCCACCCCCCAATCGTTAATAAAAACAAGGGCGATAATGCCAGACAAATCTTTAACGCATCGAAAACTTTAGTCATTAACAAGCAATTGTCTCACCGCTGTTTTAATACGTTCGGGTAATAACTCATCCAGACAGCGGCTGCGGCTTTGCCGATGGCGATCGCATCCTTCTAAATGGCACGGCACACAACCGCCTTCGCCCTGTATCAGATTAATATTGTTGATACACTGGCAACCTACTTTCTGAAACGGATTGCTATTCCGCCGGTATCCCTTCGGCCACGGCGCCCATTTGACCGGATTGGTCGGCCCATAGAGCGTAATCACGGCAACGCCGGTCGCGGCTGCCATATGGGTGATGCCGGTATCAGGACCAATAAACAATTCGGCGTGCCCAATAATGTAAGCTAGCTCCGCCAAAGAAACCTGCCCCGCCAGATTCACCGTTCCTGGCGGAAGTTTAGCAGCAATGTCGGCGACATACGCTACTTCTTCTTCAGCAGGTCCGCCTGACAGCACAACCGTAAAGCCTAGACTATTCAGATAGTGGCCGATTTCGACCCAACCCGCAACAGTCCAGCGTTTATAAGTCCATTGCGGATGAGGATGAAGCACGGCATAACCCGAATTCGCCGTTACAAACTCAAACCGTTCGGCCAACCTCCCGGCAGCACCGATTTGCGGCGGCACCAGTTCATAGCTGCGTGGAATCGCCAGCAAATCCGCCAGCTTCAGATGCTGCAAAACCGTATGCGTATTGACATCATCAAATTCAGTCCATCGTTGCATAAAAAAGCGTTTCCACCAGCCTGTCGCATTTTTAGCAGGCACGACGCCCACCCGGACAGGCGCGGCCAGGAGCGCATAAAGAAACGGCCGGTCACCGGTTTGAGTGGTGACGGCAAGATCGTAATGCCGGAACAAATTCAGCAATAATTTACAGTAGTCGGTCCAGTGCGGCTTATTCGGCGTGGTCACGATGCGATCGATATCGGGATTACCTTCCAGCATAGCAGCCGTATTGCCGAACACCAATACATCCACTTGCGCTTGCGGGTATGCCAAACGGATCGAACGAATCAATGCAGTCGTCAACAGCACATCGCCCAAAAAGCGCATCGCGATGACCAGGATGCGGTTTGATCTGATGATTCCACGGCTATCCATGCTTATCGGTTTATCAAAGTCAGATGATATTGGCGTTAACGCGAACGGCTGCTGTAAGCACGCTATTCGTCTCCCGCTACCTGAAAAACTGTCTTTACCGATTTGACTGCCTTCAATCTTTCGCGCATGATTTTCCCAATCGCCAACAGCCGCGGCGCGCCGCCGAGCGCGACCGCATCGACCAGACAATACCAAGCGGCGACACCGCTTGGCGGATTGCCCTGCGGCAATTTCAGAACCGGATCGATCGCGGCCCATTTCCAGGTGCCGACCGCAGTGCCGATCAGCTCCAGCCAAGTTGTGATAAAAAACGCAGCCAGATACACCATCGGCGAGCGGCCTTTGAACAGATAAATCAGAAACACGACAAATAACAGCGCGCCGACCGCATCGCCCTGCTCGCTGAAACCGCTGATGCCCCAGAAAGACCATGCGCCGCAGACCAGTACCACGAAACCGGCAATTTCGCGCGCATAGGTTTGGAACAAGCCGGAACGCGCCAATGCGACGGCGGTCAGATAGACCATGCCGTGCCCTGGAGGCACATAAGCTGGAACATTATGATACCGGTAGGTATAGCCCCCCATGAACGGCGAGGCGAAATGTTCGCCGATCGTCGCAAAGGCGACCGCGATCGCCACCTGCACTCGAATTTCCTTGTTTTCGCCCAATAGCAGGCCGATCAAAAACACCCATCCGCAAACGCCCAGCGCATTTTGTTTTTCGATGCTTGCATTGGCGTCGCTGAGTAAACAAACCGCAACACAAAAAAAGGTGAAACCGGCAATAAAATAATCGCGTTTTCGATGGATGTAGGCAACCCCTGCCTTCGGAAAATGGCGTAACACATGCACCTCGGATGGATTGTTCTTATTTGCAAGAATGCAGAGCGGGAAGATGGGTTTCGTTCCTCTACCCATTCCTAATCCTAAGCATCATTGCTTAATTTTTTATAAAGGCTAATAAAGAGAGACCGGCCTTTATCTAGTCCGCGGTCTTAAAAAAACGCCCAGGCAATCACTCCATAACGACCAAGCTTACCGAGCAGAATGATCAGCGCACCGGAAAACAGCGGCAATTTCAACCAGCCGCCCGCGAAGCACAGCGCGTCTCCGATGACCGGTAGCCACGAAAAAAACAATGCCCAGACACCGCGTTTCGTTACCAAATCCAGCGCTTTTTGTGATTTTTCCGGCAACAGCGAGGCCGCAGGATAGCGCTTCGCAGCCAGCATGCCCAATCCCCATGTCGTCATCGCGCCGAGCGTATTGCCAAGCGTTGCGATACCGACCAGTTGCAGGGCCGGATGTTGTCCTCCCGCGATCAGATAGGCTAACACCGCTTCGGAACCGCCCGGTGCGATCGTTGCAGATACGAAGGCGCTCACAAACAAACCGCCGATTTCAAACCAGGCTTCTGGCATTTTTAATTCTCGATAAAAAACCCTGCCGGCAAAAATGCAGCAGGAGTTCGATACGATTGATCAACTACTTAGCCGCCCGGCAACATCTTCGATTTATTCGACGAAATCTTTTTGATCAGTCTGGCGATCAAACCCAGCAATAACTCGATAAAATTACGCAACAACGCGAATGCATGAGCAACCGCTTCAGAAAAGGTCATGCCCTTGAAAGTGCGCGCGAATAACGGCGCTAACAAAAAGCCGACCGCGAGTCCGATCACGGTAATGCCGGAAACGAAAGAATCTTCCTGCGGTGCCGCTGGCGCCGAGGGAGTAGCAGCCGCGGCAGACACCGAAGAAACCGGTGTAGTGGACGCCGCCGGTTTGGCAATCACCGGAATGCCGCTGCCTTGATAATCGTCCTGAATTTCATACGCGGTCACACCCGGAATGCTCGGTAAATCGCCGCTACCCGCGCCAACTTTCAATTGGCCCTTCATACCTTTCTCCATGTGCTGAGCGATGTCGCAATGCACCAGATAGGTTCTATCGCCCGGTGGCAAAATCAAAGTGCCGGAAATCTTGGCCGGGCCGCTGACTTCCAGATGGAACATACCTTTAGGATAGAGATATTTCGGTAAGCCATGCATCATCCATTGATGTCTGATGCTGTCCTCGTTGATAAAGTGCACCGTCAATTTGGTGCAAGGTTTGAACTGATATTCCTGGGTATCGAACGCGAACATTCTGCCCGGAAACTTTTCGGCATATTTATGGCCGGCGTGAACGGTGATTTCTTTCGTTTCCGAAATCTTCTCGCAACCGCCCGGCAGTGTATCGGTATTTTGCCCCATCACCATGCCGCCGCCCATATCCATCAGGTGACCGGCGCCGTGGTCCATCAGCATCTTGTTATGGTCTTCATATTCCTGTGCCGCGAGCGGCGCAGCAGCCCCCAAAATCAACGCTCCGGCCAACAAAAACTTCACCATTACCTTACCTCAAATTACTTTTTGGATGATTTCACGTTAACGCCCGCAAACACCCACGAACGCTAACGCAAACAAAACCGAGCCCTTATGGACTCAAAAAACTATGCCTTATTTTTACCGATCAACGAATCAACCTTGTTTTTGAATGTGGCGTTCGACAAATACAGTCCAAAAAGGCCGGCAAACGCAAACAAGAGATACAGCGCGTTGCTGTATTTGCTACCCGGTGCGCCGGTACCGGCGGTGAAGCTCATATGCGCATCCAATCTGTCTCCCTGTGTACGCACATCCATCTTATCTTGCTCAGGAATCAGCGTGATATGGATCAGATATTTACCCGCATCCGGCACGCCATTCGGCAAATCCAGGTTGACCGTGCCGGACGAATGCTTGCTGGCAGGCAGGAAAAATACTCGAGTGCCTTCCGGCTCTTTGGTCACTTCAAATTCAATCGACATTTTCCGGTATCTCATGTCCTGATAGTCGAAAACCAATTGCGTCGGGGTATTTGTACCTGGAAGTTTGCCGCAGAACTCCTCGGCCGGATAGGATTTGGGCTGATAAGCAGTGTAATGGATCCAATGGGTGGGTTCGAGTTCGAATTTGCATTGGTCGGTATCGGTACCCGCCGCGCCGCCATGCGCCCAAACCGCTGCCGACAGCAGCAAGCCTAATCCCCCTAGAAAACCCTTTGCAAAAAAATGTGCTCTGTTCATAATGCCTTCCAGTTTTGATAGATTATTATAATTTAAACAACAAGCCCTAATAGGGCTTGATCTCTCCAAAATAACCTTATTTCGAATAAAGTCAATTGCCAGCAGAGCACTCTAGCACATCAAAACCCTTAAATTCAAGGCATTGATGATCGCGCCCGGCCGTAAAAAAATCAAACGCACTTGCCCTGCCAATGTTCTATTGCCATATACACCTCATTTTCGTAGACTTACACCAATAATTCACCCTGGAGTCCCTAAAAAATGTCGTCGTTGACTAATTCTAAAGCCTGGACCGCGCTCATAAACCACTTCCGGCTCGTGCAAAACGATTCGATGAGGGAGGCTTTCAGGAGAGACCCGGACCGTTTCAAAAAGTTCTCTCTCCAGCTCAATGACATCATTTTCGATTACTCCAAAAACCGCATCACCGAAGAAACCGTCGCACTGCTCATCGAGTTGGCAGAATCCCAAGGCCTCAAGCAAAAAATTGAGGCCATGTTCAACGGCGGAATGATCAACACAACCGAACGCCGCGCGGTACTGCATACGGCGCTGCGCAACCGCAGCAATACCCCGGTTTATTTTGCCGGCCAGGACGTGATGCCGGATGTGAACCGTGTGCTGGCCAAGATGCGCGTCTTCTGCGATGAAGTTAGATCGGGCGCATGGAAGGGCCATACCGGCAAATCAATCACCGACATCGTCAGCATCGGCATCGGCGGCTCGGGCCTTGGACCGAAGATGGTTTCGGCGGCGCTGAATCCCTATGGCTCGGACAAGCTAAAAGTCCACTATGTATCGAACGTGGATCAAACCGATCTGATCGAAGTGCTGCAACCGTTGAGCGCCGAAACGACCTTATTCGTGGTTGCCTCGAAAGTTTTCAATACTCAGGAAACCATGATGAATGCCAGATCGGCCAAAAACTGGTTTCTTGACCGCATCCCGTCCGAAGACGCGATCGCCAAGCACTTCGTTGCAATTTCGACACACCGGGAAAATGTCGCCAAATTCGGCATCGACACCAAAAACATGTTCGAGTTCTGGGACTGGGTCGGAGGGCGCTATTCCCTGTGGTCAGCGGTCGGCCTGTCGATCGCGCTGCAAATCGGCATGGATAATTTCGAGGAGTTACTGCAAGGCGCGCATGAGGCCGACCTGCACTTCCGCCATACACCGTTCGATAAAAACATTCCGGTCATCATGGCCTTACTCGGCATCTGGTACAACAATTTCTTCGAAGCCGACTCGCATGCGGTGATCCCATATGACCAGTCGATGCGCTTTTTTTCCGATTATATGCAGCAAGGCGACATGGAAAGCAACGGCAAAAGCATCGACAGGGGGGGCAATAGAGTCGATTACAGCACCGGCCCGATCATTTGGGGACAACCCGGCACCAACGGCCAGCATGCCTTCTTCCAATTGATCCACCAGGGCACCAAGCTGATCCCCTGCGACTTTATGGCGGCAGCGAACAGCCATTATGATTTGCCGGACCATCACGACATTCTGATTTCAAACTATCTCGCCCAGCCCGAAGCGCTGATGAACGGCCTAACCGAAGACGAAGTCAAGGCCAGATTGTCGCCCGAAGACCGCGCCGATCCAGTACTGGTCGCATCGAAAGTTTTTGAAGGCAACAAGCCGTCCAATTCATTTCTTTTTAAGAAGATGACACCGAGAACCCTGGGCTCGCTGGTCGCATTTTACGAGCATAAGATTTTCACGCAAGGCGCGATCTGGAATATCAACTCATTCGATCAAATGGGCGTCGAGCTCGGCAAGGTGCTCGCGAAGGTAATTTTGCCGGAATTGAAAAACGATCAGATCATCAGTAGCCATGACAGCTCGACGAATGCGCTGATCAATGCTTACAAGCAATATCGGAAAAGCTGATCAATCGCGGCCTTGATAAATCGAGACGGCGAATCCTCGATCCGTTACGCTCCATCGAAGCTAGGCTTGACCGTACATGCAAACCACACGAGCTAGCGCCTGACTTTAAAAAAACCTTTTAACAACGCCGAGCATTCGGCTTCCAGCACGCCGCCTTGCCATGCCACGCGATGATTCAAAAAGCTCGCGTCGGCCAGGCTTAATGCATGGCAGACGGCCCCGCGCTTCGGATCGAAAGCGCCGAATACCAATCTTTTAATCCGCGCATGACTGATCGCGCCCATGCACATCACACAAGGTTCCAGCGTCACATACAGGGTCGCATCAATCAGGCGATAATTTCCGGCCGCCCTGCCCGCCTGCCGTAGCGCAACGATTTCCGCATGCGCGCTCGGGTCATTCATTCCGATTGGACTATTCCAGCCTTCGGCAATGCATCGATCGTCCCTGACCACTATCGCGCCGATCGGCACTTCGCCCAGCGCCTCGGCCCGCTCGGCGAGCCGAAGCGCATGCCGCATCCAGGCGACATCGTCCGTTTCGATTACTCCCATTCAATCGTTGCGGGCGGCTTGCCGGAAATATCGTAAGTGACGCGCGAGATGCCCGGCACCTCGTTGATGATCCGCCGCGACACCAGATCGAGAAAATCGTAAGGCAGATGCGCCCAGCGCGCGGTCATGAAATCGATCGTTTCGACCGCACGCAGCGCGACCACGTAATCGTACCGGCGGCCGTCGCCCATCACGCCGACCGACTTGACCGGCAAAAACACTGTAAAGGCCTGACTGACTTTTCGGTACAAATCATGGCGGTACAGTTCCTCGATGAAAATCGCATCGGCCTGGCGCAACAGATCGGCATAGTCCTTCTTGACCTCGCCCAGGATGCGCACACCAAGCCCCGGCCCCGGAAACGGATGCCGGTGGATCATGTCGGCCGGCAGACCCAGTTCCAAACCCAGCTTTCTGACTTCATCCTTGAACAGTTCGCGCAGCGGTTCGACCAGTTTCAGGGCCATGTTTTCCGGCAGGCCGCCGACATTGTGGTGCGACTTGATCAGATGCGCTTTGCCGCTTTTCGCGCCGGCCGATTCGATCACGTCCGGGTAAATGGTTCCCTGCGCCAGCCATTTCGCATCGGTCAGCTTACCCGCTTCCTCGTCGAAGATTTCGACGAACAAATTGCCGATGATCTTGCGTTTCTGCTCGGGGTCCGCGACGCCTTGCAATGCGGCCAGGTAACGCGGTTCCGCATCGACCCGAATCACCTTGATACCCATGTGCTCGGCGAACATCGCCATCACCTGGTCGCCCTCGTTCAGACGCAAAAGCCCGGTGTCGACGAACACACAGGTCAATTGATCGCCGATCGCCTTGTGCAACAATGCAGCCACCACCGACGAATCGACGCCGCCGGACAGCCCCAGAATCACCTGATCGCTGCCGACCTTCGCGCGCACCGATTGGATGCTGTCTTCGATGATATTGTCCGCGGTCCACAAAGCCTCACAGCCGCAAATTTCCAGCACGAAGCGAGCCAATATCCGGCCGCCCTGCTTGGTATGCGTGACTTCGGGATGAAATTGCAGGCCGTAAAAATCTTTTTCTTCATTCGCGATGCCGGCAATCGGCGCGCCGTCCGAACTTGCGATCAACTTGAAACCTTCCGGCAATTGCGTGACCCGGTCGCCATGGCTCATCCAGACATCCAGCAGACCGTAGCCTTCAGGCGAGACATGATCCTCAATATCGGCCAGCAATTTCGAATGCCCGCGCGCGCGGATTTGCGCATAGCCGAATTCACGGTGGTACGACGATTCGACCTTGCCGCCGAGTTGCTCTGTCATCGTCTGCAAGCCATAGCAGATGCCCAGCACCGGCACGCCAGACTCGAATACATGTTGCGGCGCCCGCGGTGTGTCGCCGCTGGTCACTGTTTCGGGGCCGCCGGACAAAATAATGCCGTTCGGAGCGAACCGCTTGATTTCGTCGGCGCTGCATTCGCAGGAAAAAATTTCCGAATACACGCCGATTTCGCGAATCCGACGCGCAATCAATTGGGTATATTGCGAGCCGAAATCCAAAATCAGGATTTTGTCGGTATGGATGTTCGCGTGCGTGTGTTGCATGTCTCAAACTCGTTATGGGTCTTCAAAAAAACAAAGGGCCCGATCGGAGCCCTTTTGTTGTATTGGTAGGGAAATCGAAACATCGCAGCAAAACTCTGTACGGTATGCGGCTCATACCCTTTTCAGAATTTTTCATACGACCAGAGTTTTGAAAGGTACGCAATGCGTACCCTAGCAAAGTTTAATCCAGCCGATAATTCGGCGCTTCCTTCGTGATCGTCACATCGTGCACATGGCTTTCTCGCATTCCGGCACTGGTCACGCGCACAAACTGCGCTTTCTCGTGCAGCGAAGAGATCGTCTGGCTGCCGGTGTAACCCATACTGGCGCGGATGCCGCCGAGCAACTGATGGATCACCGCAATCAGACTGCCTTTATACGGTACGCGGCCCTCGATGCCCTCCGGCACCAGCTTTTCGGCCGAATCGGTTTCTTCCTGAAAATAACGATCGCTAGAACCCTGTGTCTGCGACATCGCGCCCAACGACCCCATGCCCCGGTACGATTTATACGAGCGTCCCTGGAACAATTCGGTCTCGCCCGGCGCTTCCTCTGTGCCGGCAAACAGGCCGCCGAGCATCACCGCATACGCGCCCGCCGCCAGCGCTTTCGCGACATCGCCGGAATAACGGATGCCGCCGTCGCCGATCAACGGCACGCCGGTACCTTTCAACGCCAGCGCGACATTGCTGATCGCGGTAATCTGCGGCACGCCGACGCCGGCGACGATCCGTGTCGTACAGATCGAACCCGGACCGATGCCGACCTTGACGCCGTCCGCGCCAGCCTCGACCAGCGCCAGCGCCGCATCGGCGGTTGCAATATTGCCGCCGATCACCTGCACGTCGGGATAATGCTGCTTGACCCAACGCACCCGGTCCAAGACGCCTTGAGAATGTCCATGCGCGGTATCGACCACAATCACATCGACGCCGGCGGCGACCAGTGCCTCGACGCGCTCTTCGGTGCCGTGACCGGTGCCGACCGCCGCGCCGACGCGCAATCTTTCCAGCTCGTCCTTGCAGGCCTGCGGATAGTCCTTCGCTTTTTGAATGTCCTTGACGGTAATCATGCCGCGCAAGTGAAACGCATCATTCACAACCAGCACTTTTTCGATCCGATGCTTATGCAATAACGCGATCGCTTCCTTCCGATCGGCATTCTCATTGACCGTCACCAAACGCTCTTTTGGCGTCATGATTTTGGTGACCGGTTCATCATAGCGGGTCTCGAAACGCATATCGCGACTGGTTACGATGCCGACCAGTTCATCGCCATCCACGACCGGCACCCCGGAAATATTTTTCGCGCGAGTCAACCTTATCACATCGCGAATAGTGGTCTCGGGCGAAACGGTTATCGGATCTTTGATTACGCCGCTTTCATATTTCTTGACGCTGCGCACTTCGCGGGCCTGCTGCTCGGCGGTCATGTTCTTATGAATGATGCCGATGCCGCCTTCCTGCGCCATCGCAATCGCCAGCCGAGCCTCGGTCACCGTATCCATTGCCGCGGAAACCAGCGGAATGTTTAGCGTGATGCCACGCGTCAGCCGCGTTTTCAATTCGACTTCACGCGGCAGCACCGTCGAGTGCGCAGGCACCAATAACACATCATCAAATGTGAGCGCTTCTTGAACTATATGCATAAACCGCACCTAAAAGCAATAAAATAACCGGCTATTCTACTATACAATTTTTTATTTATTAATAGGCCCGATACAAAAATTAAAACATTCACTCCTACGATAGCCCGTTAAAACGAACAGTTCCAAGGTAAAACGCAAGAATGCTCCGGCAATTCGCGACTTGAACTTTCACACCTCAATCCTTCACAAAAATAGGCATTGCTTGGCGGACAAACATCGATTCGCCGAGACCGTCGCCGCCATCATCCTGACCGCGCCGGTACTGGCGTTTTCTGATCAAGGTTTCGATGGCTTGCGCGCAGACGTGAAAGCGGGCGCGGATGCCGGTCTAGGAGGTTCAAAAATGTGATTCCAATTCTGCTAGTGGGCAAAGATTCCACCGCGCATGCCTTTCGCTTTTGCACGGAGCGAAATTTGGCGACGCGCGAAATCAAAATGGTGGCCGCAATGGTGCGCCGGAATTTTACCGTTGCCCGAGAAGAAACCGGGATGCCGACTCGAGAAGTTTTTTTGTTTACGAAGATGCCGGAGAATTTGAAAGTCAGCTTCAAAAAAGATAATCCCACATTGATTGTAAATGAAGGGATAGAACCTTTATCCCCCGTCTGAGTCATTGAGTTATTCATTACTGTTCAACGCAAGGAGAAACCGATGCAAATCAAAAAACTCCAGCCATACATTCGATCAGTCGGATTGCTTTTCTGCTGCTATTCACCCCTCTCGCTTTCGGTTGAAGGAGTAACCGCCATGACCATGACTCTCAAGTCTTCCGCTTTTGAGCATCAAAATGCGATCCCCAAACAATTTACTTGCGACGGCTCCAATATCTCGCCCGCATTGGCCTGGGCCAATGTTCCGCCCAACGCCAAGAGTCTTGCGTTGATCATGGACGACCCTGATGTGCCTGCGCCCTTCCTGCCGGTCATGACCTGGGTGCACTGGCTGCTATACAACATTCCGCCGACAGTTTCCGAATTACCGCAAAACATTGCGCCGCAAGATCTGCCCAAAGGCGCGCTACACGGCAAGAACGACTGGAAAGACACCAGCTACAACGGGCCATGCCCACCTTTTGGCAGTCATCGTTATTTTTTTAAACTTTACGCACTGGACACGCCTTTGCCGGATTTGAATCTACCCGATAAAGCCGCACTGGAAAAGGAGATGGTGGGACATATCATCGATAAGGCAGAATTGATAGGAACTTATAGGCGCTAAGAAACCCGATTGCACCCATCAAACATTACCAATCGGTAGATTGTTGGAGTCTAAAACGAACAGTCGCAAGGCGAATCGCCAGGTAAATCCGGCAGATCACAGTTGCTGCCTTTGCATGCGTCCAAATTTTTCGAGGGGCAGCCCGCGGTAAAATCGCAGTCGCAATCGGGGCATTCATCGCAATCGTTCCGGCCGCGCCGCCGTTGACCGTTTCTTATCAGGGTTTCGTTGGCTTCCTTGCAGGCTCGAAAACGTGCTCGGATATCCGTGTAGCCACCGACGGGTCCTTGGGCCAGCACGATTTTCTTGACCGCCTCGGCGCAGGAATCGCCTCCGTGCAGGACCGCATAAGCGCAACGGAACCCCTTGTAAGGCGAGATGACTTTTTGATAGAAAACGATCAATAGGATGACGAGGTCTTTCACATGCGTGTGGAGGAGAATTAGGGCTGGCGCGGCATTAGCAGTTGCTAACGCCGCGCCTAAAGCATAGCAAATCCTCGGCAACCGAAAATGACGAGGACAAGCCAGGCTTTAATCCGGCCAGCCTCGATTTGGGGAATCAGGCTTTCACAAACCGCAAAACCCCGTCTTCCAGCTCGACTTTAATCGTATCCCCGGATTCGAATCGACCGGCCAGAATCTCCTGCGCCAGCGGATTTTCGAGCTGATGCTGAATCGCGCGTTTCAGAGGCCGCGCGCCGTACACCGGATCGAAGCCGGCCTCGCCGAGACGATCGAGCGCGGCCTCGCTGATTTCGAAGCCGATTTCGCGGTCGGCCAGACGTTTGTGCAGATTGCCGATCTGAATCTTCGCGATCGCCCGGATTTGTTCGCGTTCGAGCGGATGGAACACCACGACTTCGTCGATCCTGTTGATGAACTCGGGCCGAAAATGCATGCCGACGATGTCCATCACCTCGGCCTTCATTTCCAGGTAATTGGCCTCGCCCGCGAGCTCCTGAATCCGGCTCGAACCCAGATTCGACGTCATCACCACGACCGTATTGCGAAAATCGACGGTCCGGCCTTGCCCATCGGTCAAGCGTCCGTCATCCAGAACTTGCAACAGCACATTGAATACATCCGGATGCGCCTTTTCGACTTCGTCCATCAGGATCACCGAATAGGGCTTCCGGCGCACCGCCTCGGTCAGATTGCCGCCTTCCTCGTAGCCGACGTAGCCCGGCGGCGCGCCGATCATACGCGCGACCGAATGTTTCTCCATGAATTCGGACATATCGATCCGCACCAAGGCATCGACCGTATCGAACAGGAACTCGGCCAGCGCCTTGCACAATTCGGTCTTGCCGACGCCGGTCGGCCCCAGAAACAGGAACGAGCCGTTCGGCCGGTTCGGATCGGACAGCCCCGCGCGCGAACGACGGATCGCATTGCTGACCGCCTTCAGGGCTTCCTCCTGGCCGACCACACGCCTGCTCAGGGCTTCTTCCATGCGCAGCAGTTTGTCGCGCTCGCCTTCCATCATTTTCGATACCGGAATGCCGGTCCATTTGGAGACGACTTCGGCGATTTCTTCCTCGGTCACCTTGTTGCGCAGCAGGGTCATCTTGCGCGTTTCGCCGGTCCCCGCCTGCGCCAGTTGCTTTTCCAGCGCCGGAATGATGCCATATTGCAATTCCGCCATCCGGTTCAGATCGCTCGCGCGCTTCGCCGATTCAAGCTCGATTTTCGCGTGATCCAACTTTTCCTTGATCGTCGCGGAGCCTTGCAGGGAGGCTTTCTCGGCTTTCCAGATTTCCTCCAGATCGGAGTATTCCTTTTCGACTTCGGCGATTTCTTCTTCCAGAATTTCCAGCCGTTTTTTCGACGCCGCATCGGCTTCCTTCTTCAGCGCAACCTGCTCGATCTTCAATTGAATCAGGCGCCGGTCGAGTTTGTCCATCGCCTCGGGTTTAGAATCCTGTTCCATCCGGATGCGGCTGGCGGCCTCGTCGATCAGATCGATCGCCTTGTCCGGCAACTGCCGGTCGGCGATATAACGGTAAGACAGCCCCGCCGCCGCGACGATCGCCGGATCGGTGATGTCCACGCCGTGATGCACCTCGTATTTTTCCTTCAGGCCGCGCAGAATCGCAATCGTGTCCTCGACCGACGGCTCATCGACCAGCACCTTCTGGAAGCGGCGTTCCAGCGCCGCGTCTTTTTCGACATATTTGCGGTATTCGTCCAGGGTCGTCGCGCCGACGCAGTGCAGTTCGCCTCGTGCCAACGCCGGCTTCAGCATGTTGCCGGCGTCCATCGCGCCTTCGGCCTTGCCCGCGCCGACCATCGTGTGCAGTTCGTCGATGAACAGGATTACCTGCCCTTCCTGCTTGGCCAGATCGTTCAACACCGCTTTCAAGCGCTCCTCGAACTCGCCGCGAAACTTCGCGCCGGCGATCAGGGCCGCCATGTCCAGCGCCAGCACCCGCTTGCCCTTGATGCCTTCGGGCACTTCGCCGTTGACGATACGTTGCGCCAGGCCTTCGACGATCGCGGTCTTGCCGACGCCGGGCTCTCCGATCAGCACCGGGTTATTTTTGGTGCGGCGCTGCAGCACTTGAATGGTGCGGCGGATTTCGTCGTCGCGACCGATCACCGGGTCGAGCTTGCCCGCTTCCGCGCGTTCGGTCAGGTCGATCGTGTATTTTTTCAAGGCCTGGCGCTGATCTTCGGCGTTCTGATCATCGACCGCCTGGCCGCCGCGCATCGCCTCGATCGCCTTTTCGACCGCCTGCTTGGTGGCACCGGCTTTTTTCAGCAAGTCCTGCAACAGCCCTTTTTCCTCGAACACTGCCAGTAAAAACAGCTCGCTGGCGATGAACTTGTCGCCGCGCTTTTGCGCCAGCTTGTCGGTCACGTTCAACAGCCGCGCCAGCTCGTTCGAAATCTGCACGTCGCCGCCCGCGCCCGAAACGGTCGCCAGCCGGTTCAGCGCCTGTCCGAGTTCGCTGCGCAGGGCGTGGGTATTGACGCCGATTTGCGCGAGTAAAGGTTTGATGCTGCCGCCTTCCTGATCGAGCAAGGCAATCATCAGATGCACGGGCTCGATGAATTGATGATCCTTGCCCAGGGCAAGGCTTTGGGCTTCTGCCAGCGCTTCCTGAAATTTGCCGGTTAATTTATCCATCCGCATGTTGGTTTACCTCATAGGGAATTTATTAAGTTGCCCGGGATATGGGGCATGAATGACGGATTTTCAATAACGGATAGTCAAATTCGCCTATTGCCCGACAAAATAGAATGGTAAGACCCTGTTAACGATCCGCAGAATTCAAAAGGACCGTCATCCCTGCACCCCTGTCGTTATGACGGCTTAGCTTAGCGACATTGGACTATTGGAATAAACATGCTCCCCGGCAATATCGGCAGCCAGAAACGCGCTAATACCCCGCCCGTCCTGAAAATTGCCATACGCCAGCGCCAATTTCACATAAGCCGCTTCGATCGACAGATTCCAGATCATTTCCGCGCCCGCGTCGAGCAAAAACCGTGTGCTTTCATACGCATCGGGGGACTTCCGCGCCGGAGCCAGATAAACCTTCACGCCCTGCTGCCGGCAACGTTTGATGAACGCGAGTAGCGAATGATTTTCGCCCCATTGCAAAGTACTGCATGCGGTGCCGGAATGATAAAGGTCATGCAATACCGCATCGACGCCGTCGACAGAAAAATGCCCGTAATCGAGGCCCGGATAAGGCCGGATCATCAGGATGCGATTCGAAAATAACGCTTTCAACCCGGGCAATGCTGCTTGCCGCTCGAATGCCGACAGTCCCGACCGGATAAACCGGCCGCCTTCATACGCCATGTAGCTTTGTCCCTGCACGCTGACAAAATCGCCGCTCAATTGCAGAGACGAAGCCAGACGCGCGCCACGGTGCACCTGTACGGTCTGGCATTGATTGCGGTAAGGCACAAATACGCCGGGCTCATTGATCTCCCGAATAAAATCGACCGCGCAATGAAAATTGTCCAGCCCGTTGGCCTCCGGATGATCGAGCGGATAATCGCTCGAAACCAACAGCAAAGGCACCTTCAGTCCGTGAAAATAAAAACCGAACGCCGCCGCGCTGTAAGCCAGCGTATCGGTGCCGTGCGTCACGATCACTCCGTCATAGCGGTCCGGCTGTTTGGCTTCGATCGCCTCGATGATGATGGGCCATGCCGCGGGAGCGAGGTTTTCGCTGAGCAGCCGGACCGGCTCGATTGACTCGAAAGCGATGTCCTTCGCCGTCTCGGAGAAGCGCCTTTGAAATTCGCCGAGCAGCTTGAAAGGCGCCGACTCGGACGGCTTGATCGTACCTTCGCTGGCGCTTGATCCGATCGTGCCGCCGGTGAATACAACCAGAATATGTTTCATAGTATGATGATCATCTTTTTATAAGCCCAAAGCGCCCCAGATTCTAAACCACCCCAGCATGAAAATCTCACTTATCGTCGCGATGGCGAGCAACCGGGTCATCGGCCTGAACAACAAAATGCCCTGGCACCTGTCGGCCGACCTGAAACGCTTCAAAAAAATCACGATGGGCTCGCCGATCCTGATGGGCCGCAAAACCTTCGAATCGATCGGCCGCCCCCTGCCCGGCCGTACCAACATCGTCCTGACCCGGAACCCTTCCTACACGCAGGAAGGCTGCGTGGTCGTGAACGATCTCGAAACTGCGATCTGGACCGGCTGCCGGCATGCTGGCGAGATTTTCGTGATTGGCGGCTCCGATCTTTACGCAGCCTTGCTGCCGAGAGCGCAAACGATTTATTTGACCGAAATCCGGCGGGAATTTCCAGGGGATACGTTTTTTCCGCAACTGGACATGAACGAATGGTCGGAGGCGGAACGGGAAGATGTCGATGATGACGCCGGTGCGGGTTTCGGCTACAGCTTTTTGCGATTAGATAGGAAAATGAAACCGTAGATCAAGAACGGTAGCAAAGGTTAGGCAGAAAATCATAAAGCTATTGCACTCAAACACATATGGCTAACATCACCAATTTGTTGCTAACAAGCCTTTAAATTGGGAAGATATACGGAAACCGTATAATTACTTGTTATGCCTGCACACCAACATTAATCGTATCCAAAAATGAAACACCAAAAGACTATTGACAAGATTCGGGCCGGTGCTTACACCAGATCCGAGCTAATCAAACTTCGCTGCAATGCCGAGGCCTTGCAAAAGAAGGGCGACACTGATGCCGCAGCTGTCATTGCCGAGATCGACATAGCTACCCCTACCGACAAGACGATTGTCTTTATGGGCTTCTGCCCCGGAGCAAACTTCGACAACCGGCTAGACATTGAGTGGAAAGAAGAAGGCATTTGCACCTTCATCTTCCTGCGTAGCGAGCAACAGCTTAACCGCTTCAATGACATCTGGCCAGGCGACTTAATCGTTTTGAAGAAACGCCATCAATTTGGCAAAACCATGCTCTTGTATGGGCATGGCCGTGCAACAGGCATCAAGTACGACCCGGACAATAACCGGTACCTTGAAATGGATTGGTCCGCCCAAGACAATATAATTGAGGTGCCTCTCATGGGTTGCAACTCAACGGTTGATGTTCGCACAATTGAGCAAGTCGAGGCCGAAATGCCAATCGAGTTCTTCAATTGGCTAAATCAGCCGGTGCCGGCCTAACAAGTCAAGGCCATAGCGCATCAATTGCGAGGACCATAGGATGTGCTGAGCGTTAGCGAAGCGCATCAATCGCGATCGATGCGCCTCCTTACGTCGGCACATCCTATGCCCCTGGACGTGCAAGGGCGTCACGTATTGTTTGCGAAACACTAGCGAGTAGCCCGGATGCAATCCGGGAGCTACACAGAGGCGAACTTTGCTGTTTGTGGCTTTACGTCGGCGTAATCCGAGGTTCGACTGGAATTAAAAAATGTGGTGAGGCAAAAGCTTAACCCGGATTCCGCTGCGCTGCATCCGGGCTACATTTACATTCGGGCCTACGCGGGGCAGCCGCTTAGTGCGCCGCGCGTACCATTTCCAAAAAATAAGATAAAAGTCAACGTCAAAAAAGGTACGCGATGCGTACCCTATCACCATAAAAATTTGCCATGTACATCCCTGAGTCATTCAAAGAAGCAAACCCCGAACGCCTTGGGGCTCTGATTAAAGACTATTCCTTTGGTATGTTGATCACGGCGCCCGAAGGCATTCCCTTTGTCACCCACCTGCCCTTTCTTTTGGACCCTTCCGCCGGCAAACACGGCAAGTTGCTCGGCCACATCGCGCGGGCCAACCCGCAATGGCGGCATTTTGCATCAGGCACAGAGGTTCTGGCCGTGTTTCAGGGGCCGCATGCCTATATTTCTCCGTCATGGTATCTATCGCCGAACGTCCCCACCTGGAATTACGCGGTGGCGCATGTGCGCGGCATACCGCGACTGATCGAGGACCCGGCCGAACTGGACGCCCTGCTCGAACGACTGACCCAATACCATGAGTCTCAAATGCCGAGCCCCTATCAATCGGGGCTTGCAGACGAGCAGCGAGCGAAACTGCTCGACATGATCGTTGGCTTCGAAATCGAAATTACCGAACTTCAGGGCAAATTCAAACTCAGCCAGAACCGCTCGCAAGAAGAACAACGGAGCGTGATCGATGGATTGAATCAGTCCAACAATCCTCTCGCTTCCGCCGTTGCCAAGCTGATGTCCGAACCGCAGAGTTTGGGTTAGGCTTTATCGCCAGCCCAAGCCCTCACAATCGCCCGAACCTCAAGCCGCCACGGCCAGTATCACCGCGCTGGATTTGGACACCGCGGTCACCGTTTGTCCAATCTGCAAACCGAGCGTTTCGGCGCTGTCATTGGTCACCGTCGCGGTCACCTGCTCGCCGCCCTTCAATTCAATATCGACTTCGGTGTTGATGGCGCCCTTGATCAGTTTGACGATCTTCCCTGGCAGTTGATTGCGCGCCGAAATTCGGTCACGATGATGACCTGCGGCACCTTGACCAGCGCGATCGCCTGGATCCCGGGCTTGATGCCGAGCGCTTCCGCCGATTCCTTGGTGATCATCGCTTTAATCGTCTCGCTGCCTTTTAACTGGAGAGAGACTCCCAGCGTGCCGGGGTTTGCAACCCTGGACTGAACGCTTCAAGCTAGCTTCAAGGCTTCCAGAAAATGTGCGGACGGGTTTACAAAACCCGTCAGGCCTGCGATCATCATTCGGGTGCCGGCTTAGGCTTGACCGGAGGAGACGAAGGCGCCTCATCAGACGGACCCGATATCTTCTTGACGCTACGAGTAGAGAGGTCGACACGGTATACGCTTCCGGCCTCATTTTCGATCTCCAATTCGTTGCCGCCCTTTATGAGTTGCATTGAACGAAAATATATTCCGCCCATGGCAACACCCGCAGCCTTATAATCCGGCACATCGTAAACCTTTAGGCGCCACAGCAGATCGTCTGTTTTGGCGTCTATGGCGGCCAAATAGCCGCCGTCCTGATCTCCCTTGCGCTCATCGGTTTGGTCCTGTTCGTAGCGAACGCCAGCGTGTTCAATCGGAGTCACTTCCGGTGCTGACGGCCGGCTATTAGATGGGGAGGTATTCATAGGTATATTCTCCGTGCGAGAAGGGGGGGTATCGGCTGATATGCAACTGGCGCAGACCAACTGTAGAATTGCCAAAATAGGCGCCAAAACCCAAGGCGATAACCGTAAACATTTCATATTATTTTCAATGCCTTTTTACGCTCGCTCTCGGTCAGGATGCCGGCGCAATCGGCGCAGAAGAAAGCCCAGCTATCGGCATTGCGGATGGCCGCGCTTCCCGGAAAACCGGCATGAGGCCCAATTCCGTACCAAGCATAACGAGCTCTTCCTATGTTCACATCTTCCGTGCCGCATACCAAATGTGTAAGTTCGTGCACCACGACACGCGTCCAATTTTTCTGGCCATGGACGATGCCGCCAGGGTCGTCGGTAAAAAATGACTTTTCTATGTAAACTACATCCATCCCTTCCCCATTACTGCGGAAAGTGAACGCTTCACTGTTTAGAAAACTGATGTCACTGGCAGTGCTCGCGGTACGCAACGGGACCCAATCCGTCAACACGAAGTGACCCTTGTTGAGCATGGCGATAATACCCTTGAAGCCAGCCGTAAGGGTCGCGATGTAACCGCTCAAATCCGTAATCGACGTTGCCGGATCGGCGAACCATCGCTTGACCAGGTTCAATGAATCCACTCCCTTTTTGCCGCCTCCCCCGCTCGCTGCTTTATTGGCCTCGGCGAGCACAATGCCTGTCTTTTGGCACCAAGCCAAGGCATGCTGCGTCGATGACTCCAAATGCTTCTTCGCCTCGCGGTTAAAAATTTCAGAGCTGCTTCTCAGCAAAATGCGCGTGGCGATTTGTGTGTTCGCACGAGCATTTAAATCGTCAGAAGGCCAATCGTGCAATTCAGTCGGCAATGACACCACCCAAACCTTGCGGTTGCCGGATCTGTTCAGCAAATACACGTGGCGCAGCAGTTTTAATGCGGCCGCACGCATCTTCGCTTTTGCTTCAACCACGCCATTTGCATCATCGGCCCAAGCACCCACGGCCTTCAATATGCCATGATCCTCGGTGACGGTTTTGTGCCCAATGATACCCTTGTCTCCGCACGTGACTTGTTTTCTGAGATCCGATAGAGCCGAGTCATATCCGGCATCAAAGCCTTCCGTACTCATCAATTTGTACAAACGTTTGATCAATGGCTGCCATTCCTTGTCAAAGTTGGACTCATTGGCGAGCCAAGTACGCGCATAATCGTATTCGGCTTTAAATTTTTTATTCCAGTCCGGCATTTAGACTCTCCAGTTATTGTGTGATACTTCAAATGAACACAAAACAGCGATTTTATTTTCCTCAACTTAAGCGCGCGAAATATGACTCCCTACAGAGCTTGGGAATGATCAAATCGACTCGCTAATTGCATGTCTTGTTGCTCTACCGCCTTCACAGTCACTTCACGTTTATCCGGATGCCTTACCGAGAAAGAAAAGATCAAATCTTGCATTTTGCAGCTATTCGACTCACTGCCGAATAATAACATCCAAAATATTTAGCCATTCCATTATATAGCTACCAGCCTGATAAGCGGGACTGATATTTGCTTCTTGAAACTCTTAATTTATGCAAAATACAAAACTTGACTCGATCTTCCAGGCCGGTGTTACAAACCCCGGCCCGCTCAAGGCTCCGAACACACATCGGCAAACTCAAGACGACCATAAGCTGTTGACTCCCTGTAGCGCGTTTATCGAACCGCGAATGTAATCAACTTATTCAGGACTTCCTTAACTTTGGCTTCTGAAATGCATCCAGCTGATGAGTAAGTTGTGCTCAACACGATACCCGAAAAAGTCGGGCAATCCTTTTTTCGCACAGTGGGCGTCCTCGAATAGTTTCTTAAATGTCAACCGTTGCGGTTCTTTAATGGATTTATTATCCATTTTCTCCTGCGCTTCAAGGCTTCCTTTTTCTTGTAAAAAGGATGTAATCGGTATTTTGTCGCTCGTAATATCGCCCGCCCCCCATAATCCGCAAATTTCAAATGCAGGATGGGTTTTAATACGTCCTTCGGACATTGAAACGGCGATGGCATAGATCAACATTTCCAAATGGCTTAGGTGCGCATCAACAGGACTGTCCTTGTCATAATCGAATTGCTCCAACATTCGAAAAAGTCTACTTCCCGATTTGTCACCTTTTTTTAGCGTATGCAGCAACTCGTTACCGATAACCTTCGATAAACCCGCAGGAGGGACCCCGGTAACATTGGGCACATGCCGTTGTTGCTGAGCGGATTCGCAACAAATCAGACGAATTTTTTTTACCCCGACTTGGGCGATGCAAAGCTTCAAAAACTCGGCTACATCCTTAATGTCAAAACCACCTAAATTACGCTCGCCCAACTTGCGCACATTCGTATTGGCTTCAATGAATCGGCTGTGTCCGCAAAGCCACAACTCGTTCCTTTCAATGGTATTTGGTTTGGGCAATTCCTGACCGTTGCCCAAATTCTCTTGCATCAAAATTGGAGCATCCCTTAGCTTGTCAGCAATGGCTTTACACATGTTTAGCATTTCCTTATCGTCATCGTTTTTCCCTAAATAAACCAACGAAACCCCGGGCTGTGGCATTTGATTCCCCCGCAATGAAAGTAACAGTTCCTCCACCCGCTACACGCTCAGAGTGGAGTAGTAACAAAATCCGGCAAAGCTGTGTAATATTCGAATCGCCGACAATACGATAAGGGCGGCGCCCTCGTTAAAATGTCGTTTACCTAACAGGCGCGACGGGGTATTTACCCCGTCGCATCATTTGAAACCTAACCGATCACGAAGCGCTTCACTCCCCAAGGCAACTTTCCCCATCTCCAGAATTGCCGCGCAGGTACCGAGCCCCGCAAACATTACATCGCTGAAAAAATCTATCCAGCAAAATTGTTATACCTCCTAAGAGCGGTTCGAAACGTTCAGGCCGGAGTTATAAACGCCGGCCTGCTCAAGATATTTTTGTAAAATACCTTACTCAAACCCATACCCAAAATCCCCATCCTGCACGCTCACATGCACCCGCTCGATCGGCGTTCCTTCCATCATCCGTGTTAAAAACTCCTCGCTGATCCGCGGCAACACGGTGTTGGTCAGGATCGCGTCGATCATCCGTCCGCCGCTTTCGAGCTCGGTACAACGGCTGGCGATCAGCTTGATCACCTCGTCGTCATAGCTGAACGGCACCTTGTGGCTTTCGGCGATGCGCTTCTTGATCCGGCCGAGTTGCAGGCGGGCGATCGCGCCGATCATTTCATCGCTGAGCGGATAATACGGAATTACGACCAGACGACCGAGCAAGGCCGGTGGGAAGACTTTCAATAACGGTTCGCGCAGCGCCTTCGAGATGCCTTCCGGGTCCGGCATCAGTTCGGGATCGCTGCAGAGACCGGCGATCAGGTCGGTGCCGGCGTTTGTGGTCAAGAGGATCAGGGTATTCTTGAAGTCGATCACGCGACCTTCGCCGTCCTCCATCCAGCCTTTGTCGAATACCTGGAAGAAAATTTCGTGCACGTCAGGATGCGCCTTTTCAACTTCATCGAGAAGTACTACGCTGTAAGGGCGACGGCGCACCGCTTCGGTCAGCACACCGCCTTCGCCGTAGCCGACATAGCCCGGAGGCGCGCCTTTGAGTGTCGACACGGTATGCGCTTCCTGATATTCGCTCATGTTGATCGTGATCACGTTCTGTTCGCCGCCGTAGAGCACCTCGGCCAAGGCCAGCGCGGTTTCAGTCTTGCCGACGCCGGAGGTGCCGGCCAGCATGAACACGCCGATCGGCTTGTTCGGGTTGTCAAGGCCGGCGCGCGAGGTCTGGATGCGCTTGGCGATCATCTCCAGCGCGTGGCGCTGGCCGATGATACGCTGTTCGAGCAGGTCCGGCAGCTTTAACACCGTTTCGATCTCGTTCTTGACCATGCGGCCGACAGGAATGCCGGTCCAGTCCTGCACGACCGCGCCGACCGCCTGTTGATCGACGGTCGGCAGGATCAGCGGCGACTCGCCCTGCTGGGCATGCAATTGCGCCTGTAAGTCTTTCAGCTCGGTCAACAAGGCTTCGCGGTCGCCTGCCGTCTCGGCCGGGGCTTCCACGGCACTATCGACCGCATGACCGGCCGAACGCAGTTTCGCGCGTAATTCCAGAATCTTGCCGACCAGTTCTTTCTCGGCGTTCCAGCGGGTTTCGAGTTCCACAAGGCGTGTTTTCTCGGCTTCCAGTTTTTCGGTCGCCAACTGTTCCCGCGCCGACACTTCGACACCGACCGTTTTTTCGCGGCCAATGATCGCCAATTCGGTATCCAAGGCTTCGATGCGTTTCCGGCAGTCGTCGACCTCCGCCGGCACCGCATGCTGGCTGATGCCGACCCGCGCGCAGGCGGTATCGAGCAGGCTGACCGCTTTGTCCGGCAACTGCCGGGCCGGGATGTAGCGGTGCGATAATTTGACCGCTGCTTCTAACGCTTCGTCGAGCACCAGCACCTGATGATGTTTCTCCTGCACCGACACCACGCCGCGCAGCATGCGAATCGCTTTTTCCTCGCTCGGTTCGAGCACCTGCACGACCTGGAAGCGGCGGGTCAATGCCGGATCTTTTTCGATATGCTTTTTGTATTCGGCCCAGGTGGTCGCAGCAACTGTCCGCAGCGCGCCGCGCGCCAGCGCCGGTTTCAACAGGTTCGCCGCATCGCCGGTGCCGGCCGCGCCGCCGGCCCCGACCAGGGTATGAGCCTCGTCGATGAATAGAATGATCGGCTTCGGAGAGGATTGCACTTCTTCGATTACCTGACGCAGACGGTTTTCGAATTCACCCTTCATGCTGGCGCCCGCCTGCAACAAGCCGACGTCGAGGGTGCGCAAGGTCACATCGCGTAGCGACGGCGGCACGTCCCCGGCAACGATTTTGAGTGCGAAGCCTTCGACCACCGCGGTTTTACCGACGCCGGCCTCGCCCGTCAGAATCGGGTTGTTCTGGCGGCGGCGCATCAGAATGTCGATCACTTGCCGAATTTCTTCGTCGCGGCCGACGATCGGATCGATCTTGCCGAGAAGCGCCTGTTCGGTCAGATCGACGGTAAATTGTTTCAGCGCGTCCTGCTTGCCCATTGCGGCCGGCGCAATCGCGCCGCTGGCTTCGCCGGGCGTCGCGCCGGCCTGAAAACCGTCGGTCGCGGCCAATCCGTCTTCGGGCGAACCGGTCACGATTTTGGCCAATTCATCGGTCAACGAATCGGCTTTGATTTTTTCGAACTCGCGGGAAATGCCGACCAGTTCATTGCGCAGCCCTTTGGTTTTCAGCATTCCGACGACCAGATGACCGCTGCGCACCTGGCTTTCGCCGAACATCAGCGTACCGTACACCCAGCCGCGCTCGACCGAATCTTCGATGTGCGGGGAGAAATCGGAAATTGAAGTTGAGCCGCGTGGCAGGCGGTCCAGCGCATTGGTTACATCGCGGGCGAGCACCGAGACATCGAGATTGTAATGTTTGAGAACCCGGTGCAGATCCGAATCGGGCAGTTGCAAAAGCTGGCTCAGCCAGTGCACCAGTTCGACATAGGGATTGCCTCTGAGTTTGCAAAATACCGTCGCGCCCTCGACGGCCTTGTAGCAAACCCGGTTTAATTTTCCAAACAGCTTAACTCGGCTAATTTCTGCCATGGTTCGTTCTCGGTTATGATTGGTTTTATGGAGTATTCATCAAACCGCGCCTAGTTTGATAAACGGATTTAGCATCAAGTCATCGGCATCGCGCCGATCGGACCGTGGTCCGAGCCACATGCTCCAGCCCAACTGGGCCGCGCCGTTCATGCAGAAGGCATGCGCTGCCTTGGACTGCCCGAGCGACATTTCCTCAGGCACTTGGTCATGTTCCAGAATCAGATTGACATCCCAAACGAATTCATCGCCGACATAATTCCGCACGATCGCTGTCAATTGCGCCAACGCGTCAGCGCCAGGCAACAGAGCCAAATATTGCTTCAGCGGCAACGGGCCCAATATCAATCTGAATTTGTGCTGGCAACCCCAGACATACGCGCCAAGCAAGGTCGATTGCCCCAAGGTCGCGACTTCCGGCGAGAAGCCCAGACGAGTATGTTCGTCTTGTTGGATTTCCATCCACTCGCCGACAAATTCCTCGATTTGAACATTCAGAGACAAAATGTCCGCAATGATCGCCTGCAATCCATC
Organism: Methylomicrobium sp. Wu6; assembly: GCF_035916875.1. Taxonomy (NCBI): domain Bacteria; kingdom Pseudomonadati; phylum Pseudomonadota; class Gammaproteobacteria; order Methylococcales; family Methylococcaceae; genus Methylomicrobium; species Methylomicrobium sp. Wu6. Next base: position 42,832 of record NZ_JAXUHN010000073.1, on the reverse strand, counting down.
GGGATTTTTGGCGTGCTGGGAGAATCGTCCTGCATAAAACCGCTTGGCCCGGTCGGACAACGCGTCGCGGCCGTGGAATGCTTTACCGCTGAGGCCCAGCAAAGCGTCGACATAAAACGGGAAGCGATCGGAGTCGGGCCGGTCATACGCCACTTCCGGGCGGGAGTTCGCCCAAGCCCGATAAAAAAGGCAGAGCATCCGGTGGTGAAAGATGTCCGCAAAAGCGGCAAAGGTCGAGTCGTGATAATTTCTGAGCCTATCTCTGGCATATTCGGTCAAATGCAACGGCAAGGCGCCATTCGGACCGAATAGGCCGAAAAAGTGCACCCCCAACCGCGGCGCGGCGCCGCCATCGAAGGTATAGGAAGATAAGGAGGATGGCGGAAACTGTAGTTCCGGCTCCTGGCCGAGGCGTACCGGATCGTCGCTGGCTTTGAGACTGGTGCCCAGTTTAGGCTGGTCGGGATTCTGCGTTTCGAGCAAACGCAACGCTTCGAAAAAATCGAAACGATAGGCCGCTTTTTCAAGCTCGCCGATCAGAAAATGTGACGACGTCCGATTCTCGCCGGCCATTTGGCTACCTCACCGCGATCGGTTGAACGAACCACGGTTTCGATAAACGAATTGATCGAAACATGGTTTGCAAAGAATTGTTCCAACACCTTGCCCATCAAAAAATAGCCCCCCCCTTCAAACGCCGACTCGTCGAGCAGCAACGAAACCTCCAGCCCCCGCCCGAAGACGATAGGTCCTTTCATATCGATGCGTCTGACCACATTTTTCGAACTGACAGACACCACGCCTTCGATCTGTTTTCTTTTCGCAGAATCGCGCTGATCGGCGTAGAGGCTCAATAACTCACGTAAAGCTTCGGCGCCCTGCCTGGCATCGGTATCGACCAACGACAGGTAGTTCAGTGAAAGATGACTGATCAAACGCCAGACGCTATCTCCTTCATAAGCGGCTGGCAACGGCCGAGTCGGCCCTGCGATGCAACGGATCGATTTTACCGGCGCACTGATTTGTAATGTAAAATCGGTATCGCCGATTCCGACGGGCATGACCAACGGCAAATCTCGGTTTGTGCACAGCGTCTCCATACCCAACATCGTGATCTCCGGTGAAAACGGCGCCTGCTCCGCATCGACCAGAGAAATGAACAATTCGCTGCCAATGTAACTGGAACGGATGCCTTCGCGGCGTTGCTTCGAAGACAATACCCGTTTTCGGCGGTTCAGCGTATAAAAAGCCTTTTCCGCCTGGCTTTGATAAGCGCTTCGCGAGCCGTAAAAAGGCAGAAAAGTCTGTTCGGTATATTTCTGATTGCCATAGCCGATCACTTGCTCGACGCTGAATATTTCATAATCCATCGGTCGGGTGCGGTCCACCACGATATGATATTCGGATTGGCGGGGATCGACGTGAATGCGGTCGGTACGCTTCTGAAACAGATTGATAGCCGGCACGCAAAACAGCGCCAGATTGGATTTATCCAGCGCATGGATCAGGTTCGTGTCACTGCGGTCCAACAATACGAACAGTTCCAGTTCATTGCCTTCGCATTGTCTTATCAAAGGTTCCAGACCGGACAGCTCGACGAATAAATAACGCTCAGGAAAAGCAAAATATTCCTGCAGCATTCGGTAGCCATCAAACGAACGCGGGGTGTTGCGGAGCATGGCTTCGTCTTCCGCAAAGCCCATGCCGCGTGCGAGCCCCGCGCCGCCGGTATATTCCACGTGAACAGAACCGTTTTTCGGAAACTTGCAGGCAATCGCCTGGGTATTTGCCAAAAATTGCTCATACAGGCGGTAAGGGATGCCGCCGGCGCCGCGCAAAAAAAGCGAGAGCTTGTTCAGCGCCATTTTATTGAAGCGTATATCGGCGGTACTGCGCAGCACGATACGAATCGCGGCCTTGACATTGATCAAGTGTTTGGCGGAAGAGAGACCACTGGCGGAAACCGCTGCCAGAGTAGGCAGGTACTCGACTTGGTGTACCTCCAGCGGAAATAATTGCAGCGGGTGGGCGGTTTGATATTCGCAAGCGGTCTGCTCGCCTTTGCCGATCTGGCTGCGCAGCGATGTACCCTTGGGAATCAAACAGCCTTCGGCCAGGCCTGACTCGGTCAAATCAGGCTTGAATTCGACCACGGTCATCGACGGCGTCGTCGCCAGATAATGCGGATAAACAATCTCCAACAGATTCTGAGTAAAATTTGGAAACTCGGAATCGATTTTGAGTTGCACGCGCGCAGCCATGAACGCAAAGCCTTCGAAAAGACGCTCCACATACGGATCGGCGCACTCGAATGTATCCAGCCCTAAGCGAGCGGCGATTTTGGGATATTCGGCGGCAAATTCAGCGCCGATTTCACGGACATGCTGAAGCTCGCGGTTGTAATAATTCAACAAGCGGGGATCCATACCCTAACCTCCCAGATCCTTTACCGTCACCTCTCCCGTTTCCAGGTCGAAGCTGCTGCGGATGAACAAATGCGTCGGCAGCGGCTGCGCCCATAGCTCGCCCTCGATCGTGAAGGCGACCGCATGCTGATTCATTTTTTTCTCGTCGGCAACCAGCTTGACAATCAGCGAATCGGCAATAATCCTCGGTTCAAAATCGATGACCGCCTGTTTGATCTTGCGCTCGATTTTTACCACGTCCATGCTGCTGACAGACGTGCCGGAAGATAACGGCGTACCGTAATTGATCACCGAACGCGCGACAAAAGGATAATCCGTCAAATCGACCATGGTATCGAATGCCGCTGTGTTCAAGAGCCAGCTCAAATCGCGCAGGACGCTTTGCCGCAACTGACGCAAAGACAACACCCTCTGCTCCCGGCTTTCGGCTGACTTGTCCGGAGCGTCGTCGGTCAGCCGATCCAATAAAGACGGCTGCAGACGCTCCTGGCTTATCAATTCGGCCATGATGCTTTAGGTTCCCGGTGCATTAAAAACCAGTTCCCGAATTTCGAACAGAGCGTAATCCTGACTGTCCGTTGCCAAGACCTTTTGGCCGAGACCGAATGCATGGCCTGCATGCGGCTCCATCCATTCGGTCTTGCGTGCCAACCGGATGTCGGCGTCTTCCGACACGTCCGAACCGGGATAACGCGCGGGAATGAAGCAGGCAGCGCCGCCGCCGTTCACCCAGGTGACCTGGGCGGGCAGCCAAACCAGGTCGCGTAAATCGACCGGCGCATCAATCACCAGTTTTTGAATATTGGTGCAGGGCACCCAGTAATATTTGCCGTTCACGATCAGTTCCAGCACAGGTCCCAAACGGGTATCGGTATCGGCCAGCCATTGAAAAGGTTCGCCGTTAATCGTGCCGCCCACCGTCGGCGCCTGCTGATAGGCCTGATCCCTGATCCGCAACGCTTCTTCATAGTTGCCTGCCGTGGCCAGCTTCAAGGATTCCAGCAATAGAGCCTGCCATTGCTGCGGCTCGCCGAACATGATCGGCGTTGTTTGCGCCTTGAACACCTTATCCCGCAACAACTCGCAACGAATCGTTTCGCGGTAGGTCTGAACCATAGGAAAATTCTCGGCAGATAATTCGCCTGCGACATTCAGTTGGGCCAGCGCTCTTTCCCAATTGCCCATTACCGCCAGCAACTGAAAGAGAAAAACCCTTTTTTTCGGATTGGCGGAATCTTTTCTGATTTGGTCCTGTAACTGTTTCAGCGATTCATCCAAATCGCCCATTTGCAAACTTGATTCGGCGCTCACGGCGGATAATCCTTAGATGGCAATAAAAAAGAACCGGGCAAAAAATGCCCGGTCATTTTTTCGGAACGGTTTAGCCTGATTTGACGTTTTCTTCGATATTCCAGGCGCATACCCCGGCGGATGCGGTAACACCTTTATCATCCTGCATGAAGTACTCAAACTTGACTTCGGCAAAATTGATACTCACATTCTCGGTCAACCGATCTTCGCCGCCGCTGCCGCCGGTTGAAACCGAGGTGATGATACATTTTTTCAGCGTGATTTCGATGTATTTTTGCTGTGTTTCTCCGGCTTTGCGGCAAAGCAAAACCATCTGAGGGATGTGCGTTCCGCCGCAGCAATGCAACATGATTGCAGGAGTCGCCTTATCGACCCATTTGGTAATCGAAATATCCTGGATATTGACTTTGCCGGCGCCGCCGCCGCCGCCTATATGAAACGAACCTGATTGCGACATCCCCCAGGACCAGGCGAGAATATCGATATCGCCCGCCGCTTTCTGGGCGGCATCCTTGGTCTCTCCCTTGATTTTCTCGCCCATGTTGATAAACATATCTACAGCCATTTTAATCTCCTACTATGTGATGTTGAGTATAAAAACATTTTAAAATCGCTTCTTCCGCAAATCGGAAAGCATCCCGCGCCTACTTAACTGCCGCCTTTTGCTGAAGGCAATTTCGAAACCAAACGCAACGAGACCGTCAGCCCTTCCAGTTGATAATGCGGTCTAAGGAAAAACTTCGCACTGTAATAACCTGGATTGCCTTCGATTTCTTCGAGAACCACCTCCGCCGCCGCCAAAGGTTTTTTGGCTTTGGTAATTTCACTGGAGTTAATCGGATCGCCATCGACATATTGATTGATCCACGTGCCGAGCCAGCGCTCCATCTCGTCTCGCTCTTTGAATGAACCGATCTTGTCGCGCACCATACACTTCAGATAATGCGCAAAGCGGCAGGTTGCAAACAGATAGGGCAGGCGCGCCGCCAGATTCGCATTGGCAGTCGCATCCGGGTCTTCATATTCGGCAGGCTTTTGTAGCGATTGCGCGCCGATAAACGCCGCAAAATCGGTGTTTTTCTTGTGGATCAGCGGCATGAAACCGCTTTTGGCCAGTTCCGCCTCGCGCCGGTCGGTAATCGCGATTTCAGTCGGGCATTTCATATCGACGCCGCCGTCATCGGTCGGGAACGCATGCACCGGCAAACCTTCGACCGCGCCGCCGGATTCGATGCCGCGAATCCGCGAGCACCATCCATACAATTTGAACGAACGATTAATATTGACCGCCATTGCATAGGCTGCATTGGACCAGGTATATTTGCTGCTATCGGCGCCCGCGGTATCTTCTTCAAAATTGAACTCTTCGACCGGATCGCTTTTCGCGCCGTACGGCAAACGGCTCAAAAAGCGTGGCATCGCCAAACCCAGGTATCGCGCGTCTTCGGAGTCCCGCAATGAACGCCATGACGCATATTCAGGGGTAGTAAAAATTTTGGTCAAATCGCGTGGATTGGCTAATTCGGACCAGCTTTGCATCTGCATGACCGTGGGCGCCACACCGGAAATGAACGGTGTGTGCGCAGACGCGCTGATCTTCGCCATTTCACCCAGCAATTCAACATCCGGCGGGCTATGATCGAAATGAAAATCGCCAACCAGGCAGCCGAAGGGTTCGCCGCCAAAGGTGCCGAATTCCTCTTCGTAGAGCTTTTTGAAGAGCGGACTTTGATCCCAGGCGGTGCCCTTGAATTTCTTCAGTGTTTTTCCCAACTCGTTTTTCGAAATATTAAAAACACGGATCTTGAGCTGCTCGTCGGTTTCGGTGTTGTTGACCAGATAGTGCAATCCTCGCCACGCGCTTTCGAGCTTTTGGAAATCGGGATGATGTATGATCAGATTGAGCTGCTCGGAGATTTTTTGATCGAGACCGGCAATAATCGCCTGAATGCTGGCAATCGTATCGTCGGATATCTTCGATACATCCTGCAACGCGTATTGCGCCAGCGTGGATACGGCAGAATTGACCTGATTGGCCGCCTCGGTGCCCGGCTTGAATTCCTTGGACAGCAGCGAGGAGAACTCATCAAGCTCCAGGGTTTCTGTCGCGCCTTGTTTACTTTGACTTTCCAATTCCGCCATGATCAATCTCCGGTGCTTTCTGAAGACGCGGCGTCACTCTTGGGGTCGGCGGGTTTTGCCGATGCTACCAGCGACTGTAACAAAGCTGGATCGTTGATCAATTTACCGATCAATTCTTCCGCGCCGGTTTTCCCATCCATATAGGTGATCAAATTCGCAAGCTGTTGTCTAGCCTCGAGCACCTTGTCCAGGCCCGCCACTTTTTTGACAACTGCGGCCGGTGAAAAATCGTCCATGCTTTCGAAGGTAATGTCGACACTCAGATTGCCTTCACCGGTCAAGGTATTCGATACCGGAAAAGCCACCCGCGGCTTCATCGCTTTGAGCCTGTCGTCGAAATTATCGACGTCGATTTCAAGCAGCTTGCGATCCGAGACCGGAGGCAAGGGATCGGACGGCTTGCCCGACAAATCCGAGAGCACCCCCATCACGAAAGGCAGTTGTACTTTCTTCTGCGAACCGTAGACTTCAACATCATATTCAATCTGCACACGAGGCGCGCGGTTTCTTTGGATAAACTTTTGACTACTTTCGGCCATATCCCATCCTCCACTTTTGTTTGATAAAAAATAATTATTCTTTCGACTCCGGGCCTTTGATCTGATCCATTCCAGCAACCGCATCCGGCAATAAATTTTGCAGGATTGCCATAAAGTCGGCGGTCACGAGATGCTTTGCGCGCTGCAACAAAATCGGGACTGGGCTCGACGGCTCCGATTCCGCATAATATTTGCACATCAGATCCAGGGCTTTTAAAACATCCTGGCGCGAATTGATGCCGCCAACACCGACGGCTTGCTTACGGGGCGAGGCTTCTCCCGGCGCAAGCTGTTCATCAGTTTGCTCTTCTTCGCCGGGTAACGCCTCCGCGGCTACCAACGCTGCAATCGTCGAATATTGATCATAAACAGACTGCATGTCTTTCAAAAGCGAAGCCAGACCTGACAAATCCGCGCCGTTGCCGACCCCCACCTTGCCATTGACAAAGGACTGGAGTCGCTTGACCAAGTCTGCGCTTTCAGTAATGGCTTGGTACATGAACTTGACGGTTTCGGGAGGCAAATCCTGAAAAGCGGCTTTGATGACGCTCAAATCGGGTTTTGTTTCCCCTGCGAGTGGAGCGATCTTGTCGGTCGCGATGTGAATATCGCGTAAATTATAACGGCCGACCAGCTTAGAGTCCGCCAGCGGCGCGAGATTCAAGGGTCTGAGAACGGAATCGAAATTATTCAACTCCTCGAGGATGTTAATGCGGACGGTCGGATCGAGATTGTCGTCCGGGTCCAGTATGGGATGAATGTGATCCCAATACTGCTCTAGCAAGCCCAGCAATAACGCCAAACCGTCCCGAAAACCCGGCACGCCTTCAAGTGGAATCAGCGCTCTCGCCAGATAGACGGCGACCTGTAGGTCTTTACTCCGTTGCAAGATCGCCAGAGATGCTTTTTGAATGTCGCGCCAGTTCGGCGGCTGCGCCTTTTCGCCGGTGATGGAGTCCTCCGGCTTGCCCTGGATATCCTTGGCTAACTCCAAGTATGCCGGATCGTACTCCAAATATTCCCCACAGGGAGCATCGGGTGAAACTTCTTTGAGCAACTCATCCAAGTCAGCCATAAATCGCCTGTTCAGTACGTTGAGACGGTGAAGCGTCTAAGTATAGACGGTGAAGCATCTAAGTATAGTAATCGAGTTGATTCTTAATTAAAAGGAAAAAGTTGAGCCCTGCTTTTCCCCTGTCGCGGCGACTATCAGGCTTGTTGCCGAATCATGCAACTTCTGTTTTCGCTGCTCCAAGCTATTGGCTCCACTGCAGCCGCAATCGGCCTCGGGTTCAGCGTCAGCCATTGCCGTTCGACTGCGATGCGTTTAACCAACCATCAAATAGCATTTGTTTATGATTCTGCTGAAACTGGATTTATCTGCATCACGGGGGTTAATTAACGCAGTTCACGGGCGATCATAATTACGCCGCGCAAATGCTCGCGAACGACTACAGTATCAAAGCTCAAATTCACGAGACCACACCCGACGACATCTATCCGCCCTGCAGCGACGGCTTGAATAAGGAAAGCGGCGGCCGCGAAATTGAAGCCATCTTGAATTCAATCTCACCCGAGCAGGCCGTGCCCGAATCACTCGAACTGGCTTTGGCATGGGGAGCACGTGATAATACAACTATCGTTTCGGCAGCATGTTAAAAACCCGAAATTCAACCACATAAACAAATAATTCTTTATACATTTTGCTAACAAGAACTAATACCGCTTTGATTTTTAGGAATTTTGTGCTTGACAGCAATTCAACTTAGCGATTTAATTCTTAAGTACAATAATAAAAGGCGTCGAAAAGGACTTAGAACGTAGAATCTTCAGCTTGAGTAATATCATGAATTTTAAACAGGTTTATTTGGGGGGTGCGGTTATGCCTAAATTAGTTCGATGCATCGGTTATGGAATTTTGACTACAGGGTTATCCTTCGTCAGCTCCGAAGTTTATGCTGCCCAGGATCCATGTACCGCAGCCTTAAGCGATCTTGTTCAAAGCGAACTTTCACTGACTTCAGCACAACAAGATCTTGTTTCGACGTGTCAATCTCCAAATGCCGGCGACCAACTGACTCCATTTCAGGCTCTTGCACAAACGACCCTCGCGTTTTCCGTTGCAAACCAGCAGTTTCGCAATGTAAAAAACCGGCTGACGCTCTTGCGACGCGGCGCCACTGGCGGCATTGACGTCAGCGGACTGAATGGCAATTCGACCTCCCAGCTTTTACCATCCTCATTGTCTCAGCTATCCGGGCAGCAGTTCGGCGGCGGAGCCAGTGGAGACAAAGAAAGCCCGTTCGACAAACTTGGGGTATTCGTTAATGGCAACTTTGGGGTCGGCGATAAGAATGGAACAAATCGCGAACTAGGCTTTGGATACGATAGTCAAGGCGTAACCGCCGGTGTCGACTACCGCTTTACCGATAATTTCGTCTTCGGCGGCACCTTCGGATATAACTCGATAAAATCCGATTTTGATGCCTCAAGAGGAGATCTCAATCTGGACGGTTACAGCTTTTCGCTTTACAGCACCTACTACAACGATGATTTTTATCTCGACAGCATATTTTCCGGTGGCTGGAACGATTTCGACACACGCAGAAACATCCAATTGCCTGGATTTAATCAAACAGCCAAAGGAAAAACCCAAGGCAATGATTATTCATTCAATATTACCGGTGGCTACGATTTTCATGATCAAGGTTTGACTTATGGCCCTTATGGACGGGTCAGCTACCAAAACGTTCAGATAGACGGCTATCAAGAAAATCCGAGCAATCCGGGCGCGTCTGGTTTTGGCAGCCTTGCGACGATTGACAAACAAAATGCCGACTCGCTGCAAACTGCGTTAGGCGGACAACTGTCCTATGCCATCAGCACTTCATTCGGTGTTTTGATGCCAACGACCAGAGCAGAATGGGTACACGAGTTTCACGACGGCAGCAGACCGCTGAACTGGCAGTTCAGCAGCGTCCCAACCCAACAAACACCTTTCAGCAATGCCAGCGACGGCTCTAGCCGCAATTTCGCGAACCTGGGCGCGGGTTTATCGGCAACATTCACTCATGGCACATCCGCTTTTTTGTTCTATGAAGCGATGGTTGGACGGGCTAATATTTCAGAACATTCGATCAGCGCCGGTCTGCGTGCTGAATTTTGATACTGCGACTCCTTGCCTTAATCCCCTAGCAGGGCTCTTGTATCTATGATTTTTCAAAATTAATAGATACAAGACATAGCCGTGATTGAATCACACATCCAGATATTCCTCTAGAACTTTCGAAGAGGAGTCTGACAACATTAAACTCTAATCGTGATGGCGTTGCCCCCCCCCTAAATCTTCTAAGCCGTCCGAATTGCACTTGTTAGTTGAATCCACGAAAATCTAATATCGAGTCCGTGTCAAAAAAATCGTGAACATTGGCCTATAAAAAATCCGCTCAACAGGAAAGGCTCCTACTGAGCGGTTCGCTTGAAAAACGCTGGTTTATAAATTACATTCATTCAGATGAATGACAACGCAAATGAGATTAAAGCATGCAATCGTGTCATTTTATCAACCGAAATGACAAATTAGCCTCTCAGGATTTATTAATCAGTCTGTAAAAAAGCACTCAACTCCTTTAGGCGCAGATTGACCTCCGCTCCCATCAGATACTACAACCGTCGCAGAAGGAAATGAGTCCCCTGTTGCCCCTGCCGCCACAAAATCATGTTCGACGAAATCACCAGATATTATGCCTTGAACGGTTTCATTACTCCCGTCACTCCAAGCAACTGTAGCCCTGTAGTTTTTATTGCATCCCGCAGAATCCGAGAAATAAACTGTCAGCTTGGCAAATAAATCGCTGGACTCTCCGAAAGACAATGCACAGAACGTTCCTGGGTCAATTGTAAGGGTAGAAGTCGAACTCATTACCAGCGTTGCATTCACCGGAGCGGATATTCCACCATCTTCATCGGATACAGTCACCGAAACAGTATAAGAACCTGCTTGTGCATAAGCATGGCTGAGGACGGCACCGCTGGTAATACCATTGATGGTTTCAATACTACTGCCGTCACCCCAGTCAATTTTAGCGCTATAGGTATCATTGAGCAGTGCCGGATCAGAAAAATTCACCATCAAATGATTTGTGGCTTGGCAGGATGAATTGGCGCCTGTTGTTAAGCCAGTAATCATTGGCGCCACGTTCATAACCGTCACTGTAGTTGAAGCCTCCGCCGAACCACCTGAATTCGTCACTCGTAGTGTCACCGTATGCACAGAAGGGCCATCTATACCCGTAAACGTAGGGTTCGCGCCCGTTGTTTCAAATACTCCATCGTTGTCAAGATCCCACTCGAACGTCGATTCATCTCCGTTAGGATCAGGATCTGCATTGGCGCCATTAAGCGTAATAGAACTGCCCTCATTTACCGTATAAGGCCCGCCGATAATGGCCACTGGCGACTTGGCTTTCGCCAAATCTTCGTCAATTCTACCATCACCATCGTCATCAATTTTGTTAAACAGTTCCTCATCAATCCTGCCGTCACAGTCGTTGTCAATCCCATCGCCTAGAACGGTTGCTGTTGGGGTGCACCGATCCACAATATTCGCCAGCCTAAGACCACCCGGATAGCCGTATGAGTCGGAGGACGCAAAACCATAGGAATAAACTCCAAAAGGCACAATCGGCGAGAGATGATTGATCGTATGCGCACCAATGCCGACCGGTACTTGGGCTCCTGAATATCCTGTCGACCCTATTGCCGTAAATGGCGTGGCAATAGGTGCTCCATCCAGGCGCATGCCCTCCAATTGGCCTGTAGGCGCCGCAATGTTGATGTAGTTATTAAAGGCAACCGGCGCTTCAGGCGGTGTACTGACGATATAATCGGAAGCAAACTGCGCAGTCGGAGGAATCATCATCATGAATGGATCGGAAACCACTTGATCGGCAGATGTGCCTTTTGAATACTGGATAACGATCGCCGGTCCGCTGGTCGTAATTTCATGAAATGAGCCGGAAGCCAGATCGACTTGCTTAAATTGTCCTCTTTTCAGCTGGGCAACCGTCGTGCCGTCAATTTTCACTGTGGTTCCGTCATTCGATGCCAAAATTCGGAAAATATCGCCGTCTTTCCGGGTTGCTAAAGGTATAGTCAAAAACGACGTTCCCCACGTATTTGTTGTCGGGATTTGCTCTACCAAATGATCGCATGCCAATGCTTTATTTGGCACAATTGCACATTGATGACCGCCGAATACAGAAATCGGTTTGGACGAGGTAATCACAGACCCAGTCAGATCCGCCGTTATGCCGCCTTTTGCTTTGAACTGTACGCTCTGCAACCGATTCAAGGTAAAACGAGCCGATTTTCCAGCCTTTATTGATTTTACATCGGGCCCTCCGATCGTCGCATCGTGGGGCGTAACAGTGACTTCTGTTCCATCTTGCTGGGCGATGATTTGTAGCTCGCTCGTTAATGATGTCTTTGAGTTAGGCATCGATGGCACGATATATTCGGTGCCAGCCACGTCGGTTGGCAAGCCCAAATAAGCGTCGGTTGTAAATACTTTTTGATTTAAACCGTAGACGACAAACTCATCAGGCGCGGACAAGATCAAACCTTTGTTTTCAATCTTCCCACTCCCCGTAGCGCGTATTGATACCGGCAAAGTGACTGGCGTTATCGTTTCCGGAACGACAGAAAAAGTCTCTGGGCCAAATCCAGCCCCTTGCACGGTCACTGTCGTGGCTTTAGGACCTGTTAGGTAAAGGCTTATAGTGCTTGGTTTGCCATCGTCCCGGTAGTTTTCCATAAACCCCAATACAAACTCCTTCCCCTGATTATCAGGAGCCGAGAAAACCGGGTTGATGACTCCAACAGAAACAATAACAAAAGCTTGTTTTTGCAGTAGCCGAAGTGACCGAGATTTATTTTTAAGTTTCATTATCCTCTTTCCCTCAACTATGAGAATGATCAAAACGGCTATAAAGTCCGCTTTTATTCGTTTTTTCTTGTGTAAAATTGCATACATTGTTGCTTTTTTCAAGCTGTTTCTGTTTATATAATCAATGTAGTCAGGGGACTGGTTATAGCCCTCAAAAAGGGACCATTACACCAGGGCGAATGTGATCGAAGACTTTGCCGTCGTTCTCACGGGTCCCGGTGATGCCGATATACTGGCCTTCAGCGCATCATGAACTTCGCCAGGGGCGATTCGCGCTATGCGGGAAATTCAGAGTTGTGTATAACGAAATAGGTTTAGCACGCAATACATCCACTCTCTATAAATGAATGGCCTCATTGATTCCAGTTAAACTTAATTCACAAGATGAGAAAAGCTCATGGCTTCTCACGCTTTAGGCTTGAGCCTTGCCTCCGAACTATCGACTCCATTTCTCCCGAAGCCGCTCCCGATTCAATGCCAGCCATTGCAGCGCCAGAATCGGAATCGCGGACTCGATCGCGCCGCTTTCGAGCAACCGCCAGGCCTCAGCGAAAGACACCGGCCGCACCAGGATGTCTTCGTCCTCATGATCGAGACCGTGGATGCCGCCGACCTGCCGGCTGTCGATCCTGCCGTAAAACAGCGTGATCATTTCCGCATAGCCGCCCGGCGAGGTATAGAAGCGCATCACTTCGATCAACTCCTCGATCAAGCAGCCGGCTTCTTCTTCCGCCTCCCGGTATGCGACGTCCTCGGCGGTTTCGCCCTCCTCGATCGCGCCGGCGACGATTTCGATCAACCAGGCCCGTTCCGGGCAGCCGATCGCGCCGATCCGGAATTGCTCGATCAGCACGACCTCGTCCCGTTCCGGATCATAAAGCAACACCGCGACGCATTTGCCGCGCCCGAACAGTTCGCGCTCGATCTCGCCGCTCCAGCCGCCGGCGAACAGCGTGTGCCTGAGCCGATATTTTTCGAGGCGAAAAAAACCCGCATAGCCGGTTTCCTTGCTGATAATTTCAAACGTCTTGTTCATTTTTTCGTTTGGTATTGCACCCGGTAGATCACGCCAAGATGATCGTCACTGATCAGCAAACTGCCGTCAGGCAGGATCAGAATGTCGACCGGCCGGCCGAACACCGTTTGATTTTTGCTCAACCAGCCGTCGATAAAGACTTCCTCGCTGACCGCTTTGCCATCCTTAAAATTCACCAGTGCGACCCGGTAACCGTCCGGCTCGGAGCGGTTCCAGGAGCCGTGTTGGGCGACGAACAACTGGTTACGGTAATGCTCCGGAAACTGTGTGCCGCGGTAGAAACGGATGCCGAGCGGGGCAGTGTGCGCATTGAACTTCCAGACAGGCGGCGTATAGTCGGCGCACTTCCTGCCCTTGCCGAAATCCGGATCGACCACCTCTCCGCCGTGGCAATAGGGATAACCGAAATGCTCGCCGACCTGACTCCAGCGGTTCAGCTCCTCCGGCGGCAGATCGTCTCCGAGATAATCGCGGCCGTTGTCGCTGAAAAACAGCGCATCCGTTCCCGGTTGCCAGTCGAAGCCGACCGTGTTGCGGATGCCGCGCGCGATGATTTCAAAATCGCTGCCGTCCGTATTCATCCTGACCAGAGATGCGTAGGGACTTTCCGGATCGCAGATATTACAGGGCGCGCCGACCGCGGTATAAACCTTGCCGTCGGGGCCGATACGCAAATATTTCCAGCCGTGATGCTTGTCGGTCGGCAGCTTGTCATAAACCACGGTCGGTTTTGGCGGATTTTTCAGATGTTGCTGGATATGGTCGAGGCGGATGATCCGGCTGATTTCAGCGACATAGAGCGCGCCATCCTTGTAGGCCACGCCGTTCGGCATCGTCAAATCCTCCGCGATCACCGCGCGCACATCGGCGCGGCCGTCATTGTCCTTGTCCTGCAGCGCATACACCTTGCCCGATGCGCCGGATCCCGCATACACGACGCCGTCATCGCCGAGCGCGAGACTGCGTACATTCGGCAGATCGTGCGCATAGAGAGAGACCGTAAAACCCGGCGGCACATGCAGTCCCGCAATCACCTGCTCGGGCGTCAGTTGCCGCGCGCAGGCGGGAAACCAAAAACTGACGAGTAGTATCGGCAACACGACCGATCTGGCTATGCTTATCAGGGCATTCATCAAACCTTACCTCGGGTTAAACTTTATTTGTATATTATCACTCTGACCCGTATTGAATTCATTTATTCAATCCCTATTTTGTCAACATCCCAACTTGTCATAAAGGCAAACACCATGATGCGAATTTTTCTGTTTTTAGCGACCAATGTCGCGATACTGATCGTGGTCAGTATCGTTTTCAACGTGCTGGGTTTAAGTGGCGCCCTCGATGCCCGAGGCGTCAATCTGAACCTGAACGCGCTGTTGATCATGTCCGCGGTGATCGGCATGAGCGGCTCGTTCATTTCGCTGGCGATGTCCAAATGGTCCGCGAAAAACGCGATGGGCGTGTATGTGATCGAACAACCGCAAAATCAGACCGAAAAATGGCTGGTCGATACGGTCGCCCGCCTCGCCAGACAGGCCAATATCGGCATGCCGGAAGTCGGCATGTTTCAGCAGCATGAAGCGAATGCGTTCGCGACTGGCATGAGCAAGAACAGCGCCTTGGTCGCGGTCAGCACCGGCCTGCTCGAAACGATGAGCGCGGATGAGGTTGAAGCGGTGCTCGGCCACGAAATCACCCATGTCTCGAACGGCGACATGGTCACGATGGCGTTGATGCAGGGCGTCGTGAACACCTTCGTGTATTTCTTCGCGACGATCATCGGCCATGTGGTCGATCGGGTGGTGTTCAAGACCGAGCGCGGTTACGGTCCGGCTTATTATATTACGCAGATAGCCGCGCAGTTGGTGCTCGGCATCCTCGCCTCGATGCTGGTGATGTGGTTCTCCCGCCGCCGCGAATTCCGCGCCGATGCGGGCGGCGCAGCGCTGGCCGGACGCCAGAAGATGATCGGCGCATTGCGCGCCTTGCAGCGCAGCCATGAGCCCTCCGCGCTGCCCGATCAATTGGCCGCTTTCGGCATCAACGGCGGCGGCGTGATGCGCCTGTTCATGAGCCATCCGCCATTGGAAGAGCGGATCGCGGCATTGCAAAACAGCCGTTGAGCTATAAAACGTTACGGACGGGTTGAATAACCCGTCCTGACCTTTTCAAAGTCACCCGCCTGCCTCCGCGTCCGCCCGGACGCACCGTTAAATTCCGATCGGCTGTTCCGGCCGTTTTATGGGATAATTCGCCGAATTTTTTGCAATTGACCCCATCACACATGACTTATCCCACCATCGAAGCCTTCGTCGGCAATACCCCGCTGGTCCGCTTGCAGCGCCTGCCCGGACCGAACAGCAATACGATCCTGGTCAAGCTGGAAGGCAACAATCCGGCCGGTTCGGTCAAGGACCGTCCGGCGTTGAGCATGATTCAACACGCGGAAGAAAGAGGCGAGATCAAGCCCGGCGACCGGCTGATCGAGGCAACCAGCGGCAACACCGGCATCGCGCTCGCGATGGCCGCCGCGATCAAGGGTTACAAGATCACCCTGATCATGCCCGACAACATGAGCGCCGAGCGCCGCGCGTCGATGAAGGCCTATGGCGCCGACATCATCCTGACGCCGGCCGCCGGCAGCATGGAAGCCGCGATCGATCTGGCCCGCCAGATGGAAGCGAACGGCGAAGGCCGGATTCTCGACCAGTTCGCGAATCCCGACAATCCGCGCGCGCATTACGAAGGCACCGGCCCCGAGATCTGGCGCGACACGCAAGGGACTGTGACCCACTTCGTCAGTTCGATGGGCACGACCGGCACGATCATGGGCACATCGAAGTTTCTGAAGGAGAAAAATCCTTCGATCCAGATCATCGGCGTGCAGCCGGAAGGCGAATCGAAGATTCCGGGCATCCGCCGCTGGCCCGAGGAATACCTGCCGAAGATTTACGACCTGAGCCGCGTCGACCGGATCATCCTGGTCGATCAGCGGTCTGCCGAACAGACCACGCGCGACCTGGCCGCGATCGAAGGCATCTTCGCGGGCGTATCCTCCGGCGGCGCGGTGTATGCGGCGCTGCAACTGGCGAAGGAAGTCGAGAATGCAGTCATCGTCGCGATCATCTGCGACCGGGGAGACCGGTATTTATCGACGGGCGTGTTTCCAGACTGAGCGCCGGAGGGCCTCGCCAAGGCTACTGACCTTGGCCGGATGGCTGATCCTGCTGGGGTTCAGCGCCGACAGCGGCGCGCTCGACAACATCGCGCTCGATGTCGGTGCGCTGCATGCGCAAGGATGGAAATTCGAAGGCATAAAAATCGCGTTGAGCGATCTTCCCGAGCGCCGCCAGCAACTGGTTCTGACGATCGGCAAACTGAGTCTGCCGAAACCGTTAGACGACCTCAAACTCGCCAACATCCGCTGTACCTCATTCACTTGGGGCAACAATCAAGTCGTCTGCGAGCGAGGCAAGGCGCGGATCGATTCCAAACACTGGCGCTCGCCTGGAGCAGATTTTTCGTTTCGGCTCGGCGAAAAATCCAGCCGCGCAAAAATCACCAATCTCCGTCTGTTCGGCGGCACGGTCGATGCCGAACTAAGCGAACAGGCGATGCGCTGGCAGGTCAGGCTGAAGGCGGCAAGGCTCGACGGCGTGCTGCTGCAAAAACAGCTCGGTTTCCTTCCCGCCGAAATCAAAAACGGCGAGATTGATCTGGCGCTGACTATTTCAGGCGAACAAAGCGAAATAGACGAATTCGACCTGAACGCCAGCACCGACAGCCTCACCCTGCAAACGGCGGACAGCAAGACCGCGACCGAAGCGCTGTCGTCCATCGGGCAGCTCCATGCGGCCCATGCCGACGGGCTCTGGCGTTGGCGCTTCAGCGGACAATTGACCGGCGGCGCTCTGTATCAGGAACCCGTCTATCTCGAAGCGGGCAAGGAGGCGATCAAGTTGACCGGAGAAGGCATCTGGAGTCCTACAGGGCAACGAGTCGACATCGAATCTTTTACTTTCGATCATGCAGGCACCGCCTTGATGAGCGGCCGCGCAACGCTCGCACTCGGCGCGCAAGTCAAATTGACTGAAGCCGTGGTGTCTGTGCAATCGGACGATCTGAAGCCGTTTTCGTCGGTGTATTTACAGCCTTTCGCCGCCCAAACCGCACTCGAAGGCCTGTCGCTGCAAGGCAGGGCAAAAGCCGATGCGGCGTTGACCGAGCAAGGGTTGACGAGCCTTACGGCAAGCTTCTCCGATCTTGCGGTCCAGGACGAAAGCGGCCGCATCAAAGCGGAAGGCGGCAAGGGAGCCATCCATTGGGCAAACGATTCAGCCGTTTCCATCCCATCGACGCTCGGCTGGCAGGCATTATCGCTGTATGCGCTGCCGATCGGCCCGGCCGAACTGTCATTCGCTAGCCGCGCTCACCAAATCGAATTGCTGAAAAAAACCCAATTGCCCTTCCTCGGCGGCAAAATCGCGATCAAGCGCTTCAACTACCAGGGACACCCGGAGACCGAACCCGACGTGTATTTCGAAGGCAGCCTGAACAATGTTTCGCTCGAACGCCTGTCCAGCGCGCTGCACTGGACGCCGCTGTCGGGCACGCTCAGCGGCAACATTCCGGGCATCGAATACCGCGACAAGACCTTGAAACTGGGCGGCGAATTAGTGATCAAAGTCTTCGACGGCGTGGTCAGAATCGCGAACCTGGCGTCCTCGGGCCTGTTCAGCGATTTACCGAAATTGTCCGCCGAGGTCGAGGTCGATCATCTGGACCTCGACCAGTTGACCGGCAAATTCCAGTTCGGAGGCATTACCGGAAAAATGTCCGGCTTCGTCAAGAATCTGCAACTCGAAAACTGGCGGCCGGTCAGTTTCTATGCCTGGTTCGGCACGCCGGACGACGACGATTCCCGGCACCGGATCAGCCAGAAAGCGGTCCAGAATATCGCGAACATCGGGGGCGGCGGCGCGGCCGATCTGTTGTCACGCAGTTTTTTGCAATTTTTCGAAACCTTTGGTTACGACAAGATCGGCCTCGGCTGCTACCTGCATGACGGCGTCTGCCAGTTGATGGGGATCGAGGCCACCTCAACCGGCTACAGCATCATCAAGGGCGGCGGCCTGCCGAGAATCGACGTGATCGGTTATAATCCTCGGGTTGACTGGAGTGTATTGATGGAGCGCCTGGAGCGCATTACCACCTCGGATCAAGTCATTATCAAATAATAAGGTGAAACCATGAAAAAATTTTCGCTGTTCGGCGCGCTGCTGCTCTCCGCCTGCGTCACGATCAATATCTACTTTCCGGCCGCCGCGGCCGAGAAAGCCGCGGATGAAATCATCAAGGACATTCAGAATGCCGCGCCGGCGAAGCCGGAGCCCAAATCCGCCCTGGACGCGGATCATGCGGAACTTTACCGCTGGATCGATGTTGCGGTCGGCACGTTCATTTCGAACGCCGAGGCCGCCGAAGCCGATTTGAGCATCGACAGCGCCGAAATCCGGCAGCTGCGCGCCTCGATGGAAAAACGTTTCGCCGCCTTGCAGCCTAATTACGCGGCCGGCTATATCGGCATCAAGTCCGATGGCTTTTTGACGGTTAGGGAAGGCGCGAACGTGCCGCTGAAAGAACGCAATCAGGTGACCAAACTGGTCGCGGCCGAAAACAAGGACCGGCAAAGCCTGTATCAGGCGATCGCGAATGCGAACGGCCATCCCGAATGGCTGGAACAGATCAAATCGACCTTCGCCGCGCGCTGGATAAGCAATGCCCAGGCCGGCTGGTGGGTTCAATCTTCGAACGGAAGCTGGAAACAGAAATAAGAAATGGCAGGAAACAGAGCAAGAAAGAAAACCCTGCCGGAAACCCCGATCCGGGTCACGATCGAATCGCTCGCGCATGACGGGCGCGGCGTTACCCATGTGGACGGCAAGGCCGTGTTCATCGACGAGGCCCTGCCCGGCGAGGAAGTCGAATTCGTTTATACCGAAATCCGCCGCGATTTTGCCGAGGGCAAGGTCGTGAACCTGATCACCCGCGCCGACGCGCGCAGCGAAGCGGCCTGCCCGCATTACGGCGTCTGCGGCGGTTGCAGCTTTCAGCATGTCGAAGCGGCCGAGCAGATCCATATCAAGGAGGACTTGCTGAAGGAGCAATTCAAACGCATCGGCAAGGTCCCGGTGCCGGAACTCTGGCAACCGTTGACCGGGCCGCATTGGGGCTACCGGCGCAAGGCGCGCATGGGCGTCAAATATGTCGCGAAGAAAAACCGCACCCTGGTCGGCTTCCGCGAACGCCGCCACCCCTATCTGGCCGAGATCGACAACTGCATGGTGATGCATCCGATCGTCGGCGAGAAACTGATCGACCTGTCCGAGATGATCTCGGGCCTCAGCATCCGCGAAAAAGTACCGCAGATCGAGGTCGCGATCGGTGACGAGCAATGCGTGCTCGCGGTGCGCGTGATGGAACCGCCGACCGAGGCCGACAAGGAAAAGATGCGCGCGTTCGCACGCGAACACGGCGTGTCGATCTGTCTGCAACCGAAAGGCCCCGATTCGATCGTGCCGCTCGACGGCGAGCCGGGGGTGACTCCGACCTATGCCCTGCCCGATCAGGCCATCGAATTCAAATTCCGCCCGGCGATGTTCACCCAGGTCAACTACGAGATCAACCGGCAGATGATCAACCGGGTGCTCGACACCTTGGAACTGAACGAAAACGACACGGTGCTGGACCTGTTCTGCGGCCTCGGCAACTTTACCTTGCCGATGGCGCGTTATGCCGGCAGGGTCATCGGCGTCGAAGGCGATCAGCCGCTGGTCAACCATGCGAAGGACAATGCCCGCCACAACCGCATCGAGAACGTCGAATTCTATGCGGCCGACCTCAGCAAGGACGTCTCGGACCAGCCCTGGTTCAACCGCAAATACAACAAAATTATGCTCGACCCGTCGCGGGCCGGCGCCTCCGAAGTGTTGAAGTATTTCAAGAAATGGCAGCCGGAAAGGATCGTCTATGTGTCCTGCAATCCCTCGACCTTGGCGCGCGATGCGGGCATCCTGGTCAACGAACTCGGCTACAAGCTGGTCAGGGCCGGGGTGATGGACATGTTCCCGCAGACCGGGCATGTCGAGTCGATGGCGCTTTTTGTGAAATAGGAATGGTCGATTTTTACCTCGACGTTTCGATCGGCAAGCAATGTATGGCGCTGATCGAGAACGGCCACGCTGTTAAAACTTATCCGGTCTCGACCGCTAAGAACGGCCCCGGCGAGCGGAGAGGCAGCGAATGCACGCCAAGAGGCTGGCATAGAGTCCGCGCGAAAATCGGGCGGGATCAGCCTGTCCATACCGTGTTCAAGGGTCGCCGTCCGACCGGCGAAATCTACAGCCCTGAACTCGGCCGCCTTAACACCGAGCGCGACTGGATTCTGAGCCGCATCCTCTGGCTCGGTGGCCTCGAACCCGGCAAGAACCGCTACCGCGAAGTCGACAGCGCCTGGCGTTATATCTACATCCATGGCACGCCGGACGAACTGATGCGGGGCAAACCCGAATCGCACGGCTGCATTAGGATGTTCAATGCCGATGTGCTGGAATTGTTCGACCGCGTCGAAGCGGGAATCAAAGTTTATATCCATGAAGACTGACGCGGCCTGATGAGTCACGGCTCACACATATCAGGGCGGAACAAGCCCTCTCCAGAATGTCGTTAAGTTACGATAGCTCACTCCTTCTCCCTCCGGGAGAAGGCTGGGATGAGGGGATCAAAATAAAGCATTTTTCCTTATTTTATTCCCCTCACCCCGCCCCTCTCCCGGAGGGAGAGGGAGATAACCGCTCTAACTTAATGGCAGTGACGCAGAGAGTGGGAGCGATAAAAGCCCTCTCCAAATGGATGCCTGCATGGATGCAGGCAAGTAGAGCAACGCAGGAGCAGTTGCCGAGAGGGTTGGGTGAGGAGAAATCAAAACCATCAACCTTATGAATTTAACAGAAAAAGCCAGATCGCTCAGAAGCGACCAGACAGACGTAGAGCAGCTTTTATGGCAACAATTGCGCAACCGCCGTTTTTATAACTATAAGTTTCGCAGGCAATTCCCTATTGCTCCCTATATTGCCGATTTTGCTTGCCTCGACCTAAAACTAATCATCGAATTGGATGGTAGTCAGCACACCGAACAAAAGCTCTACGATAACCAGCGCGACATATTTCTTGAACAACGAGGATTCAAAGTCATACGCTTTTGGAATAATGATGTGATAGATAATTTGGAAGGAGTTCTTGAGTCTATCCGTTTGGCTATTTTAAAAATTACGGATAAGAATGAGTGATTCTTTAATTTCCCCTCACCCAACCCTCTCCCTCAGGAGAGGGCATTTGCGCATCGCCCTCGGCATCGAATACGACGGCAACGCTTTTTGCGGCTGGCAAACTCAAGCAGAAAAGCGCAGCATTCAATCCACGCTGGAGCTGGCGCTGGCGAAAGTCGCGAATGAACCGGTCACCGTGATTTGCGCGGGGCGGACCGACGCCGGCGTGCATGCGCTCGAACAGGTCGTGCATTTCGACACGACAGCCGAACGGGAATCGTATTCCTGGGTGATGGGCGGCAACACCCACCTGCCCGACGACGTGCGAATCCTCTGGGCAAAACCGGCGATTGGCGACTTTCACGCGCGCTACAGCGCGATCGCGCGCTTCTACCGCTACATCATCCTGAACCGGCCGGTCAAGTCGGCGCTGACGCCGACGCAAACGACCTGGTGCCATGCGCCGCTGGACGCGGACCTGATGCACCGGGCGGCGCAATCCCTGATAGGCCACCACGATTTTTCCTCGTTCCGCGCCCAGGGCTGCCAGTCCAAAAGCCCGTTTCGGCAAGTGCATTTCGTCGAGGTGTACCGCGAGGGCGATCGCGTGATCATGGACATCGCCGCGAATGCGTTTTTACACCACATGGTACGCAATATCGCCGGCACCCTGATCGCGATCGGGGCCCGCAAGCAGCCGGTCGACTGGACACGGGAACTGCTGAACGTCAAGAAGCGCGCCCTGGCCGGCATCACCGCCCCGCCCCACGGCCTGTATATGGGCGGCGTTTTTTATCCTGAATGCTATCAACTCGCCAATCACCCTGTCTTCGCCAAATTGCCTGCGGATGCGCATAGGCATCAGGATTGAGTATTCCAGTCCAAAGTTGCCAACTGGAATTATGTAAATCAGCCAACGGCAATTTCTTTATGATCTTGCCACGATTTCACAGGCACTCAGCTAAAAGAATAATCTCTATCCCTGAGGAGTCATATGAAAACGAACAAATTAGAAACCGAATCCACCAAACGCAATCGCTATACGCAGCAGTTTAAAGAACAAGCCTTGGAACGGGCGAAATGGCATGGCGTGCCGCAAGTCGCGAAGGATTTAGGTGTAAGAATTTCTAGCGTTGTTTACAAATTCAAAATTGGGTTATATGTCCCCTGAAGCTTTTGAGCTTAAAAATGTCGCTTAGCGATGTGCCTGTGAACAACCGGCAAGATCACTCCCAAATGCTCGCTTTCCTTAATACTCTGCAAAGTTAAACGCTCAAGGTATCCATCAGATCGATCATGAATTCCATCTCTTCGTCATCGACCTTTTCCCAAGCCTTGAAACCCAGGCTTTCCAAAACCCCCAACCCTTTCTCGTCGCCCGCCATTCCGATCAAATATTGCTGAAACTTCTCGCGTTGATCGAGCAGTCCCGGCCCAATCATCAGCGAGTGATGGATCACGCTGATCTGGCTGCGCACCAATATTGTGAGCTGCTTCTTGACCATCTCGGATAAATCATCGAAGGCTTCGGCCAGAAAGATGCCGACATCGGCATCGCCACGCAGCAAATGCTTGGCGACCTGAACATAGGTATCGCACGACAGGCTTTGCACGTTTTGCGCATTCAGATCGCCCGGTTCGAGCATGATCATGCCCATCATTTTGACATCCGGATCGTCGGTAAACGCCACTTTGACTCCCGGCGTCAACTCCGCCACATCATCGACAGGATTGCCCGCGCCGACCGCAATGATCGCCTCGTCGGATTCGCCGACCGGCTTGACCAGCGGGAGAAACCCCTTTTCCCTGACCAGCATCGCCGCATCATAGGGATTTGCATAGATCAGACTGATCTTGTTTTGAGCGATAGCCTCGCGTTGCGTGTTGAAATCGTTGTACATTTCCAAATGAATAGGTACGCCGGTTTGCTTTTGCAGCCAGGTATTGAAGATATACCAGCCGGACAGATGATCGGGCGTAAAATCTGGACTAACGGTAAACAGAAAGGACATGGAATTTCCTGATCAAAATAATGAGGGATAAAGCCTACGGCATTCTTCCACCTTCGTGCGGGAAGGTTTCCGGCGCACCGAGGTATAACCGACGACCACGCCTTTACGAATATTCGGAATCACGGTCGCCTTAACCCAATAATAGCCGCCGTCCTTGCGCAGATTTTTGACGAAGCCCTGCCATTTCTCGCCCCTTTTGACCGTATCCCACAGGTCTTTGAAGGCGGCCGGCGGCATGTCGGGGTGCCGCAATATCGAATGCGATGCACCGATCAACTCCGCTTCGGTATAGCCGGACATCTCAACAAAAGACTGATTCACATGCGTGATGACCCCGCTCGGATCGGTCGTCGACACGATCAGTTTGCCGTCCGGATAGGGAGTTTCGATCTCGGTATATAACACTTTACGTTGCATGCCGCCGAACAAATTTAGCGTAACTTCCCGGAATTCGCCGACTACGTCTTCCGGCTTCATATCATTGATCATGTTGTCCCCCAACCACGTCTTGCGTTTGACAATAACTCTATGCATCATAGGGTTTTTGACATCCAAGTATAGCAGCCGATAAAAATTTGGGCGGCGCGGATCGAATTTTTTCAAACCGCCCGAGTTGCGTTCGGTGCTGAACGGTTGGCTTGACATTGGTGGCAAACTCGGCTAACTTCGGCGGCATCATGCAAATCCGAGTCCGAAACATTATGAAGCATATCTATGGCGCCATTTTTGTAATGTCGGCGGCAATCAGCCCGCCCCTCTTTGCCCAAGAGACAGCGGACAGAAACTATCCGCCGCCCGTGACAAATCAATCCGCAGCCCCCTATCCCTACTACGCGCCGCCCCCAGCCTATTTGCCACCTCCACCGCCTAATTACGTGCTGCGTCCTTTCAAGGCAGACCCGGGTTTTACGCTGCTGGACATCCTGATTTACCGACCGATCGGTTTGGCCGTAACCATCGCCGGCGCGGGACTGGTCGTGGGCATATCGCCGTTAATCGCGCTGGCGTCAATACCCAGGCCACATGATGCGTTCCCGCAAGCATTTGACATTCTGGTCAATAATCCAGCCGCTTACACTTTTGTCAGACCATTGGGCGATAGGTCACTCCCGTATCCGTATCTGCAACGATAGTGACATTCAGCACGAAGTTTTTCCTACAACGCCGCCGAACGGGTTTTGTAAATCCGTTCGCACGTTTATTGAATCCGTGAAGTTGGCTTGAAACATTCAGAATGGGGTTGCAAACCCCGTTCTGCTGAAAATTCTAAGTCATCCCTGCTCTGCTTTTTCTACCATCCCCTTCCTCCGAGCAACCGCAAGCCACCGATGTCAGAATGTTTGCCCCTGCCCCCCGCGATATTATTAATGGGCCCTACCGCTTCGGGAAAATCCGCGCTCGCCGTGGAGTTGGCAACGGCACTCGACGGCGAAATCATCAGCGTCGATTCGGCGCTGGTTTACCGGGGCATGGACATCGGCACCGCCAAACCCAGCCTGGATGAGCGCGGCGGCATTCCGCACCATCTGATCGACATTCTCGACCCCGCCGAATCATTCTCGACCGGTCAATTCAGAACGCTGGCGCTGAATCTGATCGACGCCATCACCCGGCGGAAAAAAATACCGATATTAGCCGGCGGCACGATGCTGTATTTCAATGCACTGACCCAAGGCCTCGCGGCCTTGCCGGAAGCCGATCCAGAGATCCGGGCCCGGCTTGATCGAGACCTGCACCGGCTTGGCTCGGCCGCGCTGCATCAACGCCTGCAGGCGATCGACGCCGAAGCGGCCGCAAGAATTCATCCGAACGACCCGCAACGCATCCAGCGCGCGCTGGAGGTTTTTGAAGTCAGCGGCAGAACGTTGTCATCGTTTTTCGGCGAAACGCAGGCCGAGACGATCCCTTTCCGCCCAATCAAGCTGATCATCGCCCCGGAAGAGCGCGCCACGCTACACGGCATCATCGCCGAAAGATTTCGAAGCATGCTCCGGGACGGCCTGATCGAGGAAGTCGACGTGCTGTACCGGCGCGGCGATCTGAACGAAAAAATGCCGTCGATCCGCGCGGTCGGCTACCGCCAGGCCTGGGCTTATCTAGCCGGCGAATATGACTATGGCACAATGACCGAAAAAGGCATCGTCGCGACTCGGCAACTGGCCAAACGCCAATTTACCTGGCTGCGCCGGGAAACGGACGTACTGCGCTATCACACCGGCCAATCCGGTCTGCTGCGCCAGGCATTGGCCGACATTCAACGCCAACTCACCTGATCGCAGCGCGACGCCGCTTTTTTTTTAAATGACTCGGAGCGCATCTTGCTCTACGATAGCCGGACATTTGCAGTTTATTTTTTTCTTCATGATTCTGGAAACGATTGTTACGACCCAAAACCTCGCGGGACAGCCTCACATCGCGCCGATGGGCATCCATTCCGATAACGAGGAACTGGTTATCCTGCCTTTTCGCCCTTCCGCCACGCTCGACAATCTGACCGCAACCCAAACCGCGGTGATCAACTATTGCGACGACGTCCGGGTATTTGCCGGCTGCCTGACCGGCCGGCGCGACTGGCCGCTCAAGCCGGCCGAAATGATTGCCGGCCATGTACTCGCCTCGGCGCTTGCGCATAGCGAAGTCAAAGTCATACGGATTGAAGAAGACCCCGTCCGTCCGAAATTTTTCTGCCGTCCTGTGTGCGAAGCCAACCATGCACCATTCAAGGGCTACAACCGCGCCCAATACTCGGTGCTCGAAGCGGCGATTCTGGTCAGCCGCCTGAATAGGCTGCCGATAGAGCAGATTGACAGAGAGATCGACTATTTGCGAATCGGCGTCGAAAAAACCGCCGGTCCCAGAGAGCAGGAAGCCTGGGCATGGTTGATTGCCCATATCGAAGCCTTCAAAAAAGGAGTGCATGCATGACCCGAATGCTGGCCAGCGTGAATAGCCTCGCGGAAGCCAAACTGGTCTATCAGGCGGGCGCCGACATCATCGACCTGAAGCAACCGGAAGCAGGCGCTCTCGGCGCATTGCCCCTTGAAACGATCGCACAAATCCGCGCCTGGTGCGCGGGAAGAACTCCAATCAGCGCCACGGTCGGCGACCTGCCGATGCAGCCGGCTTTAATCGGCGATGCCGTGCTGGCGATGGCCGCAACCCGCGTCGATTACATCAAGATCGGCTTTTTTCCGGGCGGCGACTGGCTCGGCGTCGTGCAAAAGTTAGCCGAACTGACGCAAAAACAATACCCATTGATCGCAGTATTGTTCGCGGATACGCAGCCCGACCCGACTTTTGTCGAAACTCTGCAACAGGCTGGATTTGCGGGGGTAATGCTGGATACGATGGACAAAAACCGAGGCTCGTTGACGCATGCCATTCCGCTCAACGTGATCGAACGCTTCGTCGATACGGCCAAAAGTCACAATTTGCTCTGCGGCCTGGCCGGCTCGCTACGTTTAACCGATATACCGGCCCTGCTCCGCTTTCAACCGGACTACCTCGGTTTCAGAGGCGCGTTATGCATTCAGCATAAAAGAACTGCAAATCTGGATGGCGAAGCGGTTAAACACATTAAAAAGGCAATACAAACCGGTATGACGCTAGAGACGGGTTGATATTCTTAATATCCAGGGCGGTCGGGGACCATCCTTTCTTAGTCTTCCCGCCTGCGCTGGCTCGCAGGCGGCTTATCGCCGGGAGGCAGATGATTGAATAAAATCACGCGGTTACGGCCTGCCATCTTAGCGCGGTACATCGCTTGGTCGGCCGCGGCGATCAACTCGGAGTAATGCCCGAAATCCGGCTGGTACAGCGCCACACCGATACTGACCGTCATATCCAATTGATGAAACCGCGACTTCATGATTTCGCCCCGACTGGCAATCTCCGAACGAATGCGCTCGGCATAAGCCCGAACCTCCTCTTCGTCGGTATCCGTCAGCACGAATAAAAACTCCTCGCCGCCGAAACGCCCGATCAAATCGCCGGGCCGAGTCAGACGCTTCAGCATGTCGGCGACCAGTCGGATTATTTCATCCCCTTTCTGATGCCCGCATTGATCGTTGAACAACTTGAAACGGTCGATATCGACAAAGCCCAAGGCTATCTTTTTAAGTTCGCCGGCGGGCCGCTGAAAAATATTGTTCAACGAAAATTCGAGCATCCGCCTATTATAGATCTGCGTCAGGGAATCCAGTTGCGCCTGCTGCCGCTGCATTTCGTAATGCTGTGCATTCGCCAGCGCGATGCCTAATTGATCGGCGACCGATACGATCTCTTCGAGGATGCGCCCGCTCATCGCTTTTTGCTTGACTGCATAATCAGCATATATCACGCCGGCGAGACAGCGGTGACGAAGCACCGGGACTGCAATATATTCCGCGATATTGAACTTTTTGCTTATCGGATTATTAGGCTCGTGCGAAGTATGAACCAGCACCGCTTTCTTTTCGCGCAGACAGTCCAATAGCTTGCCGGATACACGTCCGATGTCAATTTCCAATGCCATTTCGTGAATTTCCGGAATCGCATGAGAAGCGACCAAACCGCGGCGCTGCGGATCGATTTTGAACAGGATCACACGGTCGAAATCAAAATCGTGCATGATCGTTTCCAAGGTCCAGGGTACAAAATCTTCAGGGTCCAAGCTCTGATGCGGAGCGGTCAGGCTGGCCGAAATATTGCGCTCCGCTTCATTGGCGCCGAGTTCGGCATGGTTGTGATGAAGCCTGCTCATCGTGATGCTAGCCTGCAACAGCTTGGCCCTGAGCCGATTGACATCCGGAAACGCGATGTCATAGAACTCCCGCGCCGCTTGCATCTCTTGATCGGTTTCTTGTAACAGACTATCCAGCTCAAGTGCCTCGATCGGTAGCAGTTCAAATACCTGTGGAGACAATTGCGGCGGCCCTGAATAACTGATAGAGGAAATTCCCTGCATCCAGGCAATATAGTTAGCAAACGCAACAATCGCAACGTCGGTAAGGTAAGGATAATAGGGCGAACTGTCGTCGGGTAGTAGATGATGATACGAAGCAACCGCGGTGATCGGCGCAGGCAATTGCCATTCCAAACACAATACCTGCCCCAATTCGACATGGGTAATGCCGAAGAAATGCCTTTCTTCTTCGAGCAACGGATGCACGCTATTGTGCAAAGCGCCAATAAATTGGCTGTAAGTCAGTTTACCGTGTGTTTCCAGCGCCAGCTTGCCGATATCATGCAACAGCCCTGCCGTATAGACCATTTCAGGGTCGGCATGTTTTAGGGTAGCTGCGATCCTTCTGCTTAACTCGGCGACAAATAGACAGTGCTGCCAAAAGAATAAAAAATCGAACTCCCTGGACTCGCGCCGAATCATTTTGCTGAATAGCAATAGGGTCAAAGCAATTCGGCGGACTTGATCGACGCCCAAGAGATGCACCGCGCGCCTGATCGAAGTCACCTTGTTGGGCAACGAGTAGGCGGCGGAATTGACAGTTTGTAAAATTTTCACAGTCAGCGCGGGATCGGTTTCGATGATTTTCGCTAACGTCTCGATACGCACATTCTCATCGCGGGTCAAATTGACCAGCTTGACCGCGATTGCCGGCACTAACTGCAAATTCAGCGATTCGCTTTTTAGAATCGCTTGCGCCGCCTTTTTGATGCGCTCCAACTCATTGCAGCCTGAACCGGTCATGGTACGTCTATCCTCTGCCTTCACCTCATCGTCTCCATCATTGTACGGCAAGAAACAATCCTCTGTTCTGAGATGTGTTGCGAAATTTTAATATTACAAGCAAAATTCCCTGCCTCGCCACTGTTTAGACCGCTTACGCCTATCAAAGGTTTAACTATAAATAAAACCCTATAGCACGAAGAGTATACACATTTCACACCGGAGTTAGGGAGTTAGTGCTTGTTATGATCAAGCCAGTCTTGCTAGAATGGAGTTCCTGTCCCCGTAGCATAAGCTGGATAATGCACCTTCCTCCTAAGAAGGCGACTGGGTGTTCGAATCACCCCGGGGACGCCAGATCTGTATGGCAATTCCCCCGCTTCCCTGCCGCCCCCGACCGCCCGGTCTTTTTAACTTTAAACAAAACATTGCCCCGCTATTTATGCGATAATTTTCCCCCTTAAATTACAGCTCGGGCCGGGTGCGTTCAGCGCATACCGCTTTTTATCTTTAGGAGTACGACATGACAGCACTGGTTGGCATCATAATGGGCTCGACCTCTGACTGGGAAACGATGCGCTTTGCTGCGGAAACGCTGCAGGAGCTGGGCATTCCGCACGAAGTCGAGGTGGTCTCGGCGCACAGAACGCCGGACAAACTGTTCCATTATGCTGAAACCGCCGAGTCCAAGGGCCTGGAAGTGATCATCGCGGGCGCAGGCGGCGCGGCGCATCTACCGGGCATGACCGCCGCGAAAACCGCGGTGCCGGTGCTCGGCGTGCCAGTGCAGTCGAAAACGCTGAACGGTCTCGATTCGTTGCTGTCGATCGTGCAAATGCCGGCCGGCATTCCGGTCGGCACCCTGGCGATCGGCAAGGCCGGCGCGATCAATGCCGCCCTGCTGGCCGCCTCGATCGTCGGCAACAAACACGAGTCGTACCGCACCGCCTTGAACGGCTACCGGCAAAAGCAGACCGAATCGGTGCTGGCAGGCTCCGACCCACGCGGCAGCGAAGGAGGCCTCCTATGAAAGTCGGCGTACTCGGCGCGGGACAACTGGCCCGCATGATCGCACTCGCGGGTTATTGCTTAGGAGTCGATTTCATCTTTCTCGATCCGGCCAAAGACGCCTGCGCGAACAAGCTCGGCACCCACCTGCACGGCGATTATGACGACCCGGCCCTGCTCGCCCGGCTGGCCGAGCTGTCGGACGTGGTCACCTACGAGTTCGAAAACGTGCCGGCCGATGTCGCGCACTTCCTGGCGACGCATACCGAAGTGCATCCGTCACCGAACGCGCTGGCAGTCGCGCAGGACCGCCTGGTCGAAAAAAATTATTTCCATTCAGTCGGCATTCCGACGCCCGATTTCGCGCCGATCGACAGTCTGGCCGACCTGACCCAAGCCATGGAAACCATCGGCTGGCCGGCCATCGTCAAAAGCCGGCGCATGGGTTATGACGGCAAAGGCCAATTCCTGGTCAAAACGCCCGACGATTTGCCGAAAGCCTGGGAAGCGATGGCCGGAGTCGCGGCGGTCGTCGAAGCGTTCGTGCCGTTCGACCGCGAGGTCTCGATCATCGCGGCGCGCAATCCGCAAGGCGAGATTGCCTTTTATCCCTTGTCCGAAAATCTGCACAGAGGCGGCATCCTGCGCGTGTCCGAATGCCGGGACGGCGATCCGCTGCAGAAACAGGCTGAAGACTATGTGACCCACCTGCTCGAAGGGCTTGATTATGTCGGCATCCTGGCGCTCGAACTGTTCGAGGTGGATGGCCGCCTGCTCGCGAACGAATTTGCCCCGCGCGTGCACAACTCCGGACACTGGACGATCGAAGGCGCCGAAACCAGCCAGTTCGAAAATCATTTGCGCGCGATCCTGTCCCTGCCGTTAGGCTCGACAAAGCCCGTCGGCCATGCCGCGATGGTCAATTTCATCGGCGGCCTGCCGGAAACGGCCGAGGTGCTCGCGATCGAACACGCACACCTGCATCTGTATGACAAGCCGCCGCGCAAAGGCCGCAAGGTCGCGCATGCGACGCTGCGGGCGGAATCCCGCGAGCATTTGTCCGCCCAACTGAAAACACTCAGCACCCTGGCGGACCGCGTCGACGATTCATGAAACCCGCCTGCGCGCAAAGGCGATTTTAACCGCCGGAAGCCTTACGCCCGGCGTCAAACATAGACATCATCATTGCATAGGAGATTTCGGCTGTGACCCCAATACAGGATATCGCCAGCCCGATGACGCGGTCCGAAAAACGCGCCACCTGGTCGCTAGCCAGCATTTACGCCTTCCGGATGCTCGGCCTGTTTTTGATCATGCCCGTCCTTTCCCTGTTTTCCGAACAACTCGACGGCGCCACGCCCGCGCTGATCGGCCTGGCGATCGGCATTTACGGGATCATGCAGTCGCTTCTGCAAATTCCGTTCGGCCTGATCTCCGACCGCCTCGGCCGCAAGAAAGTGATCGTGGCCGGTTTATTGCTGTTTTTTGCCGGCAGCGTGGTCGCCGCGCTCTCGACGAACATTTACGGCATCATCATCGGCCGTGCGATCCAGGGTTCCGGCGCGATCGCCGCGGCGGTGATGGCGCTGGTCGCCGACCTGACCCAGGAGGTGCACCGCACCAAGGCGATGGCCCTGATCGGCGCCAGTATCGGCGTCTCCTTCGGCGTCGCGATCACCACAGGCCCGCTGATTGCCTCCTACATCGGCGTGCACGGCATTTTCTGGCTGATCTCGGCGCTGGCCTTGGTGGCAATCCTGATCATCCTGCTGCTCGTGCCGAATCCGAGGCAGCCGAAAAAGCACCGCGAAGCGGAGGTGATCCCCGGCCATTTCAGCGACGCGCTGACCAACGTCGAACTGTTACGTCTCAACTACGGCATTTTTATCCTGCATCTGGTAATGACTGCAAGTTTCGTGGTCGTGCCGCTCTTGATGCGCGATGCGGGACTGATCCCGGCACAACACTGGATGGTGTACCTGCCGGTTTTCGTACTGTCTCTGGCATTCATGATTCCGTTTATCATACTGGCCGAGAAGAAGCAGAAGATGAAGGGCGTTTTTATCAGCGCGATTGCGGTATTGATTCTGGCCTTTCTCGGCCTGATGCTGTTCCATGACGCGCTGATACAGATCGTCGCCTTGCTAATGTTGTTTTTCAGCGGCTTCAACCTACTCGAAGCGACCCTGCCCTCGCTGGTTTCGAAGACCGCCCCCGGCGATCTGCGCGGTACCGCGATGGGCGTCTACTCGACCTGCCAATTCATGGGCGCCGGCATCGGCGGCGCGGCCGGCGGCTGGTGTTACGGACATTACGGCGCGGGCGGCGTGTTCATGGCCTGCGCGGCATTGGCGTGCAGCTGGCTGCTGCTGGCGTTCGGCATGAAGGCACCCCGCCACTGGGTCAATATGCTGCTGTCCCTGGACCAGATCGAGTTACAAAAGATCGACGAGTTTGAAAAAAATATCCTGGAAATCGCCGGCGTCGAAGAGGTCACCCTGCACCCCGAAGAAACGGTGGCCTATCTGAAAGTCGATAAACGGCAGTTGAACACCGATGCGCTGCAAAATCTGATCGTGCAATATAGCAAGTAGCCTCGATGCAGCCTTAGCGAAATCGAGGAAATCGAAGCCGCGATCCAGAGGGAGTGTTGACCGAATCGCTAGAAGCCCCTGCATGAGCGAGATCCTCGCGCCCATCGCACTTCATGGAGGTTACGCTCCCCAAATAATGCGGCTCGCCCAATCAGCATTACCAGCCGCGTCGATCAAAATCCCGACTTCAAATAGGCCGGTTTTATCCCGGTCATTACGTCATTCATGCAATAAAACCGGCTTTTCAGCAGACGCCGCATGAATCACGAGTTTTTTAGCGTATAAATCCTGCTTAGGCGCCAGGCGCCGGCACCCAGTCATTTTCAATTCAACACGGGACATCTCATGCTTAAAACTATCATCTGGATACTGATCGGAGGCCTCGGCGCCGCCGCCGTCGGCGGCATCGCCTTGCAGCGCGGCGAGACGATCAATTCGCTGTGGTTCATCGTCGCCGCGCTTTGCGTTTATTCGCTGGCCTACCGCTTCTATGCGGCCTGGATCGCGGCCAAGGTGCTGGCCATCGACCCAACCCGCGCGACCCCGGCCGAACGCCTCGACAACGGCCGCGATTTCGTGCCGACCAACAAATGGATCGTGTTCGGGCATCACTTCGCGGCGATCGCCGGCCCCGGCCCCCTGGTCGGTCCGACCCTCGCGGCGCAGTTCGGCTATCTGCCCGGCACGCTGTGGATCCTGATCGGCGCGGTGCTCGGCGGCTGCGTGCAGGACATGGTAACCCTGTTTTTCTCGACCCGGCGTAATGCGCGCAGCCTCGGGCAAATGGCCCGCGACGAGCTCGGCGTACTCGGCGGCACCGCCGCGCTGATCGGCACCTTCGCGATCATGATCATCCTGATCGCGGTGCTCGGCCTGGTCGTCGTGAACGCGATGAAACACAGCCCCTGGGCGACCTCGACCGTCGCCGCGACGATTCCGATCGCGATGATCGTCGGGCTCTACATGCGCAGCATCCGCCCCGGCCGGGTGCTCGAAGCCTCCATCTTCGGTGTGGCGTTGCTGCTCGCCTCGGTCGTTTACGGCGGCTTTGTCGATCGCAGCGAAACCTGGCGCGTCGTATTCGATCACGAGGGCCTGACCCTGGCCTGGTGGGTGATCGGTTACGGTTTCGCGGCCGCCGTCCTGCCGGTCTGGCTGCTGCTCGCGCCGCGCGATTATTTGTCGACCTTCGTCAAACTCGGCACGATCACCTTGCTGGCGGTCGCGATCGTAATTCTGCGCCCCGACGTCAAGATGCCCGCGCTGACCCCGTTCATCGACGGCTCGGGACCCATCTTCGGCGGCAAGCTGTTTCCGTTCGTGTTCATCACGATCGCCTGCGGCGCGATTTCGGGCTTCCATGCACTGATCGCCTCCGGCACCACACCGAAACTATTGACCAACGAGCGCGACATCCGCATGATCGGCTACGGCGGCATGCTGCTCGAATCGTTCGTCGCGATGATGGCGATGGTCGCCGCGACCGTGCTCGAACCCGGCGTGTTTTTCGCGGTCAACAGCCCGGCCGGCGTGGTCGGCGCGGAAGCCGCCGCCGCGGTCGCGAAGATTTCAGCTTGGGGCTTTCCGGTCACGGTCGAACAGATGCAGAACCTGGCCGCGCAAATGGGCGAAGCGACCCTGTTCGCGCGCACCGGCGGCGCGCCATCGCTCGCGGTCGGCATGGCCAGCATCTTCGGCAGCGCCTTCGGCGACGGCCTTCTGGCCCTCTGGTATCACTTCGCGATCATGTTCGAGGCGATCTTCATCCTGACCACGCTGGATGCCGGCACCCGCGTCGGCCGCTTCATGCTGCAGGACATGCTCGGCAATCTCTGGCCGAAACTCGGCGAAACCTCCTGGGCGCCGTCGGTAATTTTGACCAGCGCTATCGTCGTCGCCGGCTGGGGCTATTTCCTGTACATCGGCGTGATCGACCCGAACGGCGGCGTGAACATTCTCTGGCCTCTGTTCGGCATCGCGAACCAAATGCTCGCCGCGATCGCGCTGTGCGTCGCGACCGGCATTCTGGTCAAATCTGACAAGCTCAAGTATGCCTGGATCAGCGGCGCGCCGCTGCTCTGGTTGGTCACGATCACCAGCGCGGCCGCCTGGGAAAAAATCGTCAGCGCGGATATCCGCATCGGCTTCTTCGCCGCCGCCAACGATTTGAGCACCAAACTGGAAAACGGCCTGTTACCGCCCGAGAAAGCCCAAATCGCTCCGCAACTGATCTTCAATCTTCATCTGGACGCCGTTCTAACGTTGTTCTTCGTGACCTTGCTTTGGATGATCGTGCTGGACATGCTCCGGGTCTGCTACCGGCATCTGGCCGGCAAACTGGTGCCGCCTTTGTCCGAAGCGCCGCATAGCCCGAGCCAATTGGTCGAAAACTGGGCGCGCGACTGATGCTCAAACACCTGAAAAACTTCTGGAAAGCCGTTCGCCGTCTCAGCGGCGACGACGCCTACGATCGCTATCTTGAACAGTATGCGCACAGCCATACGCACGATGACGGCGACGCATGCGCTGGCCCGTTGAGCCGGGCCGAATTCTTCAAGCAATGGCAGAATCAGAAATGGAACGGCATCAAGCGTTGTTGCTGACAGACCCACAAGCGCTTCGTCATTGCGTCGCCGCTGCCGCCGTTCCGGTTATGAAAAACGCCAGATTGTAAACGTCCATGCCTCCCGACATTTTTCTACCCGGCTGAAAGGGACGCGAAAATTGCCTATTTGTGTCGTCGGCAACCGCAAGATCATTCCGGCAAAGCACATTTAGCTAGGCTACGGCTTTACCGTCAGGCACTCCTGTGTCTGAATATCTCAAATAATCAGGAAAGTGCGATGTGATTAACCGGTTAATTGAATGACAAAGGCATAAGCAAAAATAATCCTCAGCCAACCCGACATAAATGCAGGCGCGCACTGCTAACCTCATCTAGGGAACTTGAGATTTAAAAAAGGAGCTGTCGTGACAAAAAACGCCAATTCACCATCATCCAACAACTGGTCCGCCAGAGTCACACGCGAAAGCAACGCGCTAAGACTTGAAAAAGGCGTCTTTACGTGGAAAGACCCGCAACGCATCGCCGAGTCGCTGCGGGATTCGGCCGAAGCAAGCACCAACCGCAAAAGCGAACCATTTCGCTCGGCGATGTCGATGCTGGTTTTTTATATCAATCGCGCCGGCAAGAATCTGGACCCGGGGCAGCGGCAAATTCTCGAACAGGCCAAACAGGCATTACGCGATCTGTACGAAAAAAACTGAGACTAGCCACAAGAAAAATGCTTTTCTCCCTGCTTGTAAACAGGGAGAAAAGCCGAACATCTATTATTTTTCCGAACTGAAATAAGTGGTGGGTTGTTTAAAGTCTTCCCATGCATATTCAGGTTGAATCAGGCTTTGGGTCGGAATCGGACTGGTGATTACATCGAAAATGCCAGTCGCAGTTCTACCGAGAGTGTGGAGCGTACCCAGGATCAAACCACCCGGCCCTCCGGCCACCGGATTGGTTTTGCCGCTCACATAGGCAATATTTTTCGGCACTTCGCCAATACCGGTAAACAGATTGGCAGTCCCCCGGGTAAATTTTGCCGATACATCGGAAACATAACCCTCTGCGTAGCTGATCGGCGCATAAACACTGAACATCAAAGTGCTTGCCAACAGCATGTGATTAAATTTACGCATTATCACTTCTCCTTCTTTGTTTTGACCATGAAAAGTAGTTTCGAATCGCTATTATATTACGAACCAAGTGATTCGATCAATAAAAAAGAAGGATTTACTTATTTTCGCCTTTGCGCAATTCTGAAAACAGATTGAAAAATTGCTTGGCCGTTCTGCCGCTTTTCGCCGCCCGTTTTTGCGAGAATTCCAGTGCATGTTGATGCAAAAAATCGCGGTCGCCGCCATAAGCGGGAAAATAGCTATCCACGATATCCAGGTAGGTCTGAGTAGAATGCGGATAAAACGCCAGCCATAAACCGAAGCGGTCGGAAAGCGAAATCTGTTCCTCAACCGCATCGGAATAATGCACCTCGTCATCCACCAGACGGGTATCGAGGTTGTCGCGCATCCGTTCCGGCAGTAAATGCCGACGATTCGACGTCGCGTACACCAGTACATTCTCCGGTGGCAGTTCGATTGACCCTTCCAGCACGCTTTTTAGCGACTTGTAGCGGCTATCTTGCGTTTCAAACGACAGATCGTCGCAATAAATGATGAACCGCTGCGGTTGCTCACGGATTTCATCGACGATCTCCGGCAGATAAACCAGATCCTGTTTATCCACTTCAATGATCCTGAGCCCCGCTTCCCGGTATTCGTTCAACAAAGCCTTGATCAGCGACGACTTGCCGGTTCCCCGCGCGCCCCACAGTAAAGCATTATTGGACGGTTTCCCGGACAGAAAGCGTTCGGTGTTGTCGATCAACTGCTGTTTCTGCTTGTCGATCCCGACCAAATCCCCGAGCCGGATCGCATCCAGGCGCACGGCCGGGCGTAAATAACCCTTGTGCTGCCGCCATACCGCGGCATATGTCTGCTGCCAATTGATGTTCATGATGTCCTCGACACTGAATCGACTCACGGAACAATTTTGTCTTTACCACCCTTCCTGGTGATACTTGACGATCCGCTCCACCTCGTTTTTCGAGCCCAATATCACCGGCACACGCTGGTGCAGGCTTTGCGGCTTCACATCGAGCATACGTTCGCGGCCGGTCGTGCAGGCGCCGCCGGCCTGTTCGACAATGAAGGCGACCGGATTCGCTTCGTACATCAGACG
This sequence comes from Methylomicrobium sp. Wu6, assembly GCF_035916875.1. Classification (NCBI taxonomy): domain Bacteria; kingdom Pseudomonadati; phylum Pseudomonadota; class Gammaproteobacteria; order Methylococcales; family Methylococcaceae; genus Methylomicrobium; species Methylomicrobium sp. Wu6. The sequence goes on along the minus strand of NZ_JAXUHN010000073.1, from coordinate 5,036 downwards.
CAGTTTGCAGGGCTTTTTCGGGTCGCGGGTGTCGTAGGGGTACATGAAGATGCCGCCACGGGTCAGAATCCGGTAGACCTCCGCGACCAACGAGGCGATCCAGCGCATATTGAAATTCTTTCCACGCGGGCCGTCCTTGCCCTGCACACATTCGTCTATATAATGTCTGACCGGTTCTTCCCAGAAACGCTGGTTGGACATGTTGATCGCAAATTCGCTGGTGTCTTCGGGGATAGTCATATTGCTGTGGGTCAAGATGAATTCGCCGATGTCCTGATCCAGCGTAAAGCCGTTCACGCCGTGGCCCGTGGTCAACACCATCATCGTCGAAGGACCGTACAGCACGAACCCGGCGCAGACTTGCTCCGCACCTTTGCGCAGAAAATCTTCCGGTTCCGGATCGACGCCTTCGCGGGCGCGCAGAATCGAAAAGATCGTGCCGACGGTCAGGTTGATGTCGATATTGGACGAGCCGTCCAACGGATCGAACAGCACCAGGTATTTGCCCTTCGGATAGTGCGGAGGAATTTTGATCGGTTCGTCGACTTCCTCGGAAACCATCCCGGCTAGATGTCCGGTCCAGCTCAACGCATCGACCATGATCTCGTTGGTTATAATGTCGAGTTTTTTTTGTACTTCGCCCTGCACATTCTCGGATTCGGCGCTGCCGAGCACGCCGATCAGATTACCGCGGTTGACCTTGTGCGAAATCTGCTTGCAGGCGGTGACGATGTCGTTCAGCAGTAGGGTGAAGGTTCCTGAGGTGCCCGGATATTCGCGCTGCTGTTCGATCAGGAATTGGGTCATGGTGACGTTATTGGCCATGGACTGTGGATCTCCGTTGTGTTTCGGTTTTTACCTTTATTATACCTGCACCACACGCGTTATTGAGTCATAATTCCCAAATACCGCCTCCTTGACGACAAATTGTCGCGCGTATTTTACAAATGGCAAATATGTGTTATATTCGTTATAAATGAGAATGATTATTGATAACCTAGTCAATTCAGTACACAGTTTAATTTGAAGGCCGATTTATGTTGATTGACTTAAAAAAACTTGCCGTCGGCGATTTGGCGAAAATCGTCGGCTTCGACAAAACAGGCAAAGCCTACCGCAAGCGCCTGTTGGCGATGGGACTGACGCCCGGCACCGAATTCAGCGTAACGCGCTTCGCTCCAATGGGCGACCCGGTCGAGATCAGGCTGCGCGGTTTTTCTCTGACCTTGCGTAAAGACGAAGCCGCGGTATTGCAAATCGAGAAGCTTTGATGGCCGCCGATTTTACGGTCGGTGTGGTCGGCAATCCGAATTGCGGCAAGACTACCCTTTTCAATGCGCTGACCGGCGCAAAGCAACACGTCGGCAACTGGCCTGGCGTCACGGTCGAAAAAAAAACCGGCGAGTATGCCTTTGAAGGCAAGACCATCGAACTGGTCGACTTGCCGGGCACTTATTCGCTCGAAGCCTCCGACGACCAGGTATCACTCGACGAAAAAGTCGCCCGCGATTTTGTCGCGGCCAAAGAAGCCGATCTGATCGTGAATATCGTCGATGCATCGAGCATCGAACGCCATCTGTATTTGACCTCGCAATTGATCGAAATGCGCACGCCGATGATCCTGGTGTTGAACATGATGGATACGGTCAAACAACGCGGCATCAAGATCGATATTGCCTATATCGCCGAACGCCTGGGGTGCCCCGTCGTACCTATCGTCGCCTCGACCAAACAGGGCATCGATACGCTCAAAAAAGCGATCAATCAAGCAGCGACCACGAAGCCGACTCCCAATTTAAACATCGATTATGCGCCCACGCTGGAACAGGCGATAGCAGAGCTTACGCCGTTGTTAATCGAAGCCACGCAGAAACATCGCTGCGACTTGCGCTGGCTGTGTGTGCGACTGCTCGAAGACGATACCTTAGCAAAAAAAATCGCAGGTTCTGCGCTGGCCGAAACGGTCAACGCCTTACAGCGTCGCGTCGAGCAGGAGACAGACGACGAAATCGACATTCTGGCCGCCGATGCACGCTACGGTTTCGTGAACCAACTGACACAGGACGCGATTTGCAAACAAAACGAAGTCAGCCGGCATCTGTCCGAAAAGATCGACAGCGTCGTGTTGAACCGCTTTCTAGGCATTCCTGTATTCCTCTTGGTCATGTACGCGATGTTCATGTTTACGATCAACATCGGCAGCGCGTTTGTCGATTTTTTCGATCAGGCCGCCGCCGCATTGCTCGTCAATGGCTTGAGCCTGGTATTGACCGACTGGGGCCTCCCCGAATGGCTAACCGTATTGATCACCCAGGGCATCGGCGGCGGCATTCAGGTCGTCGCGACCTTCATCCCGATCGTCGGCTTCTTGTTCCTGTTCTTGTCCGCGCTCGAAGATTCGGGTTACATGGCGCGCGCCGCCTTCGTGATGGACCGCTTCATGCGCATGATCGGCCTGCCCGGCAAATCGTTCGTGCCGATGATCGTCGGCTTCGGCTGCAATGTGCCGGCGATCATGGCGACGCGCACACTCGAAAACCCGCGCGACCGAATCCTGACCAATCTGATGAATCCGTTCATGTCCTGCGGCGCGCGGCTGCCGGTTTATGCGCTGTTTGCGGCCGCGTTCTTTCCGGTCAACGGCCAAAACCTGGTCTTCGGCCTGTATCTGTTGGGAATCGGAGTCGCGGTATTGACCGGCCTGATCATGCGTCACACCCTGTTCAAGGGCGAGACTTCGCCGTTCATCATGGAACTGCCGGTCTATCACCTCCCTACCCTGAATGGCATGTTTATCCGCACCTGGGACCGGCTCAAGTCGTTCCTGTTCAATGCCGGCAAAGTGATCGTACCGATGGTGCTGGTGTTGAATTTTTTGAATGCGCTCGGCACCGACGGTAGCTTCGGTCGCGAGAACAGCGATAAATCGGTCTTGAGCGAAATCGGCCGCGGCCTGACGCCGGCATTCGAGCCGATGGGCATCGTCAAAGACAACTGGCCGGCCACCGTCGGCATTTTTACCGGCGTACTCGCGAAAGAGGCGGTCGTCGGCACCCTGAACGCCTTATACAGCCAAATGGGCGCGGCGACTGCCACGACGCCTGCCGAAGCCGATGCTTTCAACCTGAAAGACGCACTACAAGCCGCGCTATTGACTATTCCCGAAAACCTGGCCGGCATCGCAAATAAGCTGCTGGACCCCTTGGGGCTGAACGTCGAGGTGGCGAGCAACGAACTGGAAGTCGAAACCAGCGCTTATGCCTCGATGCAGCACAGTTTTGACGGCCAAGCAGGCGCCTTTGCCTATCTGCTGTTCATTCTGTTGTATGCGCCCTGCGTAGCCGCAACCGCCGCGATCTACCGGGAAACGAACCGTGGCTGGACGGTGTTTGTGCTGCTTTGGACTACGGGCCTTGCTTACATGACCGCGACGATTTTTTATCAGGCGGCGACGCTTGGCAGACATCCGGCCGATTCGCTGACCTGGATCGTCGGCCTGATCGCTGTGTTTGCCGGCATTATTGCCGGATTGTGGTGGTACGGCAAACACCCCGCACCTACCATCCACAAGGAGTCCGCCGTTGATCCTGTCTGAGCTGCGCAACTACATCCGGGAACAGCGCCGCGTCGCGCTGATCGATCTGGCCAATCATTTCAACGTCGATGCCGAGGCCTTGCGCGGCATGCTCGGCAAATGGATCAGCAAGGGAAATCTACGCAAACTGCCGCAAGGCACGGCCTGCGGCGGCAGTTGTTGCAAATGCGATCCGGCGTCGATTGAGCTTTATGAGTGGATAGATAAAGTGTAAAACGCTAGACTTGCTCTAACGGCTTTAAAAAAATTAGTCGCAAGGGAATCTAACATCGACTAGCCGAGTTCGACCCCAAGCTTTGTTTCGCCTCTATCAGAGGCATATGTCTGCAGTGATTTTTTTAGCCGACAATTCAATGTTATCCACAACTTTTTAAATCAAACGGCACAGTGGTTACAATCGAAAGCAGCTTCAAGCCTTTGAACTTAAACAAGTCTCTTAGCTCGCTGCCTGTGGAATCCGGGCAAGATCAGAGCGTCTTGTTTCATTATTATTTCTTATTATATCAATTATTTGTAGTGTTTTTAGGGTGCCGACTGCTTATTTTTTTGGAGGGTGCTTCACAGAGCAATTTGAAAAGTTGAAGCATGATTTAGTACCAAAGTCCAATAGCCAACTTGATTTTTCTGTGAAATAATCCTCACATGTATAAAATTTAAGCAATACTTAATAACTCCTAAAAGAAGGCTATGTGGCATACACATGAATCGTTAATATAGCCAATTCGTATGCCACAATAATACCTTTCGATTTATTGTTAGGATCTTAAGAAAAATAAGCTTACAGGAGGGTGTAGCCATGAATAGACAATTATTGTTTGGACTCATTAAATTTTTGATGATATCTGCGCCTTTTTTATCTATGGTGATAATGATCCTCGCCTTATGGGGGGTGGTAGGAACGATAATATATACCGATGCTGCCGCTCAGCAAGACATAGCGTTTGGTACCAATGAGGCTAAAAATTACTTGGTCAACGAGACGAAAAAAATTGAGCAATGTCCGAAGGAATTAAATAGCACAGATATTGAGCCGGAAAAAGAGAAGCCGATGCCTAAAAAAATTGACTGGGAGCACGTCGAAGGTCTACGAGAAGCGTAGTTAAAATACGAGATCATCAGACGCAGAGTCAAGTCATTGGGAGCCAATGGCGCACAACGCACCGAAGGAAAGTCGTGCGTCATGGTGGACACAGGACGAGCGAGGGCTACCGAAGACAATACCGCCAGTTAATTTTTCATTGTTAAAATCGGACGGCTTACATTTCAGTTTTCTGGAAAAATGCTGGCGTTCTTGGCCTAAGCTGAAATAGTTCGGATTTGATCTTAAGTGTCTCGCAGAAAGTTGATTGGCGTTAAACTAAAAGCTTTTTAGAACCAGCAGGAAACAGAGTTGGCAAGGGTTGCCCGATTAGAACTATCAGAAAACGATGACGCATGTTTG
>NZ_JAXUHN010000072.1:0-66832 GCF_035916875.1 Methylomicrobium sp. Wu6 | reverse complement strand
TTGGAACTGAAAGCCGCCTTTAGGCGGCTATTGAACTGGGGCCGCGTTAGCGACCCCACGTACCGCTTTGAGCGGTTCACAACATAAAGCCCCCGGCTTTGCCGGGGGATATTTACTTTCATTTACGAGGAATACACGATGGCGGTAGGTCGCTGCGATTTTCCGATCATGCCGGAGATTCCCGGCATTCGTTTGGGCACCGTTTGCGCGGGCATCAAGCAGACGGTCAGGGACGATCTGTTGGTGTTTGAGATGGCCGAACAAGGCAGCTGCGCCGCGGTATTTACGCAGAATGCCTTCTGCGCCGCGCCGGTGCAGGTCGCCCGAGACCATTTGGCATCGAAGCCACGCTGGCTGCTGATTAATTCCGGCAACGCGAACGCGGGCACCGGCAGGCAAGGCCTGCAGGATGCGCTGACCTCCTGCGAACTCCTGGCGCAGCTTACCGGCGGCTCCGCCGGACAGGTGTTGCCGTTTTCGACCGGCGTCATCGGCCAGCCGCTGCCAATCGATAAGATCGGCTCTGCCTTGCCCGATGCGGTGCGCAATCTCAATCCTGCAAGCTGGAACAAGGCCGCCAAGGCGATCATGACGACCGATACGTTTCCGAAGGGCGTCAGTCAAACCCTGGAGATCGACGGCCGGACGATCACTTTCAACGGCATCGCCAAGGGTGCCGGCATGATCCAGCCGAACATGGCGACGATGCTGTCGTTCATCGGCACCGACGCGAAGATCGGCAGCGCCTTGTTGCAGCAATGCCTTAAGCGCGCCGCCGAACTGTCCTTCAACCGGATCACGGTCGACGGCGACACCTCGACCAATGACGCGCTGGTCGTGATGGCCAGCGGGCTTTCCGCCGCTCCGGAAATTTTGCCGGATAGCGAACATTACACTCGCTTCGCCGATGCCTTGCTGGATGTGTGCAAGCGCCTGGCCGAAGCGATCGTCCGGGACGGCGAGGGCGCGACCAAACTGATGCGCATCGTGGTCGAGGAAGCGCAAAGCGATGAAGAAGCGGTCCGCGTCGCGAAAACGATCGCGCATTCGCCCCTGGTCAAGACCGCATTTTTCGCGAGCGACCCGAACTGGGGACGCATTCTGGCTGCGGTCGGACGCGCCGGCGTCGACAACATGGTGCTGGAAAACATTCGGATCTTTCTGGACGACGTCTGCATCGTCCGTGAAGGCGGACGCGCCGACGACTACACCGAGGAAGCGGGACAACAGGTGATGGACCGCGAAGAAATCCGCGTGACGGTCAAATTGGGCCGGGGCGATGCCCGTCAGGAAGTGTTGACCTGCGATTTCTCCTACGACTATGTCCGGATCAATGCGGAATATAGGACCTGACCGGCATCCGGCATTCGGAATCCAAGTGAGTCATTTGCAAAAAGCAGAGCCCAAAGCCTTGCAAGTCGCTGTCGGAGTGATCAAAAGCACGGACGGCAAAATATTGATCGCCAAGCGCGATGAATCCTTGCATCAAGGCGGCTTATGGGAGTTTCCGGGAGGCAAGATCGAAGCAGGCGAAACGCCCGAACAGGGATTGTTCAGAGAACTCAAGGAAGAACTGGATCTCGAAGTGAATACGGCGGCGCCCTTGATAACGATCAATCATCATTATCCCGATCGAGCCGTCACCTTGCGGGTATTTTTAGTCGATCGGTTTTCCGGCATCCCAAAGGGCTGCCAGGGCCAGCCTATTCTTTGGGTCGAGCCAGACAGCCTGGGCAATTTCACCTTCCCTGCCGCCAATCGGCCGGTCGTAACCGCCGCCCTGCTCCCGCCTTATTATGCAATCCTCGACGATCAAGTTAACAGCGATCCGATGCATGATTTGCATAAACTACTGGCAAACGGAATCAAACTGATTCAGGCGCGTCTGAAAACCTCATCACGCGCCCGTATCGTTGAGTTTTTGTCCGCAGCTTACCCGCTTTGCCGCGAACATGATACAGTTCTATTGATCAACTCCGCGGTGAATTTCGGCAACGCAACAGTCGACGGTCTGCACTTGACCTCCAACGATTTGCTCTCTTTGCGGAAACGGCCATCTGGTTGCCAATGGGTCGGCGCTTCGTGTCACACGCTTTCGGAACTCGAACATGCCCAAAGCATCGGCGCTGATTTTGCGGTTCTGGCGCCCGTGTTGCCGACCCTTACTCATCCGGAGGCCGCCGCCCTGGGTTGGGATGGATTCGCCGCCCTGGCCGGACAAATCAACATTCCGGTGTATGCCTTGGGTGGCTTGACAAAGGAAGACCTGAATGCGGCCCGCCTTGCCGGCGCACAAGGCATCGCCGGGATCAGGGCATTCATCGGCTAGCTTAACCGAGTTTGGTTAGTAGTATGCCGAGCTATCTTCCGTTTCCCCCGTATCATCATTGTGCAACTCTTCGGAAATCCGGTTTTCTTCGGCGGCCCAGGCACCCAAATCGATTAATTTACAGCGTTCGGAACAGAACGGCTTGAACGGATAATCCGCTGTCCATGCCACCGAACGCCTGCAAACCGGACACTTGACTATCAATGGCGCGCGTTTTGCTGTCATCCGAACTGGCAGCAAGATAAGGTGAAAGGTACGTCGTCGCGGCTTTGCACAGGACGTTTTTCGTCATGGGAAGGTTCCATGAAACGTATGGTACATCGATGCTTGCCGCCGCTAATCTCGGCAAAATAACACAGTTGCTTATCCAGGCTGACTTTCAACAGCTGATACGGCTGGCTGCGATCCAGGGAAATCTGAAAAAAGCCGGCCGTGGCGCTTTCTTGCCTATCATGGCTGCTATTGCGAATCAGATTCAGGGTCAGATCGATCGCATTTCTGATGTCATTGAATGGAATGCTCCATTGTTGCAGGTCTTTCAAGCGGATCGACTCGTCTTGTTCCAACCAGTAATGAAACTCGGGTAAATCGAAAGAACAGGTGCCGCCGGGAATCGAACTGCGTTGCGCGATGCTTTGAAACAGATCGCTTTCCATTACGTGGACGCCGATTTTGCCGCTCGACGCGTAAAGGTTCTTGCTAATCTGGCTCACACTTTTGAGTAACTGATCCAGTTTTTCGATATCAACGCCCTGGCTATGGGAAAGCCTGCTCAGAGCTTTGCCTTGGCGATCCAGTTCTTTGAGAAGTTCCGACTTCAAATCGTTGCGGCTGAAGATCGACATGATATCCAGCAACACATTCAACGCCGCACGTTTGTCCCAAACGGACACCCCGGTTGCAAAATGATTGAATTGTTTAAAAAGCTGTTCGAGCCTAATGAAAACCCGGATACGCTCGTTGAGAGGGAATTCATAAGTGATTTTGTTGGTCACAGGTAAGTTGATGCTGACAGGCGCTTAAATAGATGTATAAATTGTGCAGTTTTTTGACTTGTTCTGCAAGTGTATTGTCGGCTTGCGCATTGTTCAACAGGTCGTCCGCATGTGAGCGGCGATAATCCCGGGTAACCTGACTGCCGATGATCGATTTGACGATCTCAATGGTCAGCTTGTCTCTTTTCTTGACGCGGTCAATTTGCAATTCGAGCGGGCAATCCACGACAAGAATCCGATCGACGATCGACTCCATTTTGGTTTCGAATAATAGCGGAATACTAATGATGCAGTAAGGTGAGTCCAACTGTCCGGTCTTTGCGATTAAAGCCGCAAAAATCAAGGGGTGCAGAATGGCTTCAAGTTTAAGTTTTTGCGTGGCATCGGCAAAAATAATTTGCTTGAGGCGGCAACGATCGAGTGAACCGTCAGAATTCAAGACTTGCGGGCCGAATTCTTCACGAATTCGATCCAGAGCCGGCTGACCCTTTTCGGTTAATTCACGCCCGACCTGATCGGCATCGAGGATTGGAACGCCCATGCCGGCAAACAGATTCGCGATTGTCGTTTTGCCACAGCCGATGCCGCCTGTCAGTCCCACTTTTAGCATGATGAAGAGCTATCAAAGACCAACCGAGCCGAGATAGAGGCGATTGATAGTATCGCCCCATAGCAGCGCAATCCAGCCGGCAATAGCCAGATAGGGCCCGAACGGGATCGGCGCGGTATGATCGCGTTTTGCGAAAATGATCGAAGCGATGCCGAACACGGCGCCGGTCAACGTGGAAAGCAGAATGATCGCAGGCAGACTTTGCCATCCAAGCCAGGCACCGAACACAGCCAACAGTTTAAAGTCGCCAAATCCCATCCCTTCCTTGCCGGTAGCCAGTTTAAATAGATGAAATACAATCCAGAGCGAGCTATAGCCGGCAGCCGCGCCAATGATGCTGGAATGCGCATCGGTATAGATTCCGAACAAGCTGAGTAACACACCGACCCACAGCACCGGCAGAGTGATCGAATCGGGCAACAGATGATGATCTATATCGATAAAACTCAAGGCGATCAGAGACCAGGTCAAAAAGAGCGCGAAAAAGGTTTGCAGAGTGTAGCCGAAATGCCAGGCGACCACGGCGGACAGTACGGCGGTGAACAGTTCGATCGCGGGATAACGCCAGGATATGCCGGCGCCGCAATGCGCACACTTGCCTTTCAAAAACAGATAGCTCAACACTGGGATATTTTGATAGGGCTTGATCGGCGTCTTGCATGACGAGCAGCGCGATAAAGGCAGCACCAGATCAAAAGGCTCTTCCTCAGTTAATTGCACCTTTCCGACGCTTTGCGCCGCCGGCACGGCCTCCGGCGTAAGCTCCAAAAATTCGATGCATTCCTTGCGCCACCCCAGGTACATCATGATCGGCAGCCGGTAGATTACCACATTCAGAAAACTGCCGACCATCAGGCCAATGATAAAAACGATATAAGGTAAAAAATCGCTCAGTACTGTCATGTAATATAAATCAATATTTCCGTATCGTTGATGAGGGTATCGACAAACCGCAATACGGTTCAGCCGATCGCAGCTCCTAACTTGAAAATAGGCAGATACATCGCGATCAAAAGGCTTCCGACCAATACGCCGAGGATGGCCATGATCAAAGGCTCCATCAGGCTACTCAAATTGTCGATCAAATTGTCGACTTCTTCTTCATAAAAATCCGCGACCTTGGCGAGCATCGCATCCATCGAACCGGATTCTTCGCCGATCGCGACCATTTGCTGAACCATGTGCGGGAACAAACTGGTTTGCTGCATCGCAAACTGCAGTCGCTGCCCGGTTGCGACTTCCTCGCGCATCTTCATGACCGCTTCGGCGTAGACTATATTACCACAAGCGCCGGCAACCGACTCCAGGGCCTCGACGAGCGGCACCCCGGCCGTCGACATCGTCGACAAGGTTCTGGCGAAGCGCGCGATCGCCGATTTATTCAGAATCATCCCGACGACCGGCACCTTCAGCAAGGTTCTATCCAGGTAGTGGTTAAAGGCATAGGAACGTTTTTGGAAGTAAAAAAAGCTATAAACGACGCCGCCGATCGTTCCGAACAGTATCCACCACCAGCTTCTGAGCCACTTCGACATATTGATGAACATTTGCGTAAAAGCCGGCAAATCCGCGCCGAAGCTTTTGAACAGATCTTCGAACACCGGCACCACGAACATCAGCAGGATGGTCGTCACAATCACCGCGACGACGATGACCGCGATCGGGTAGGTTAGCGCTTTCTTGATCTTCTTCTTGATCGATTCGGTCTTTTCTTTGTAAGTCGCAATTTTATCGAGCAGGGCCTCCAATACCCCCGCCTGTTCGCCCGATTCAACCAAATTGCAGAACAATTCATCGAAATACAACGATTTTTCGCGCAAGGCTTGCGCCAGGGTGTTGCCGCCTTCGATGCTGGCCTTGATCGACAACAGCATCTCCTGCATGCTCGGATTCTCATGGCCCTTGCCGATGATATCGAAAGACTGAACCAGGGGCACGCCAGCCCCGAGCATCGTCGCGAGTTGCCTCGCAAACACAGCAATATCGGCCGGCGTTATTTTTTGGACTTTCTTGAATAAGGGTTTCGGTTTTTTCTTGATTTTCAGGACGCGATAGCCTTGACGTTTTAAATCGGCTTTGGCGATCGTCACGCTAAGCGCCGCAATGGGACGTTTTTTGATTTTATTGCCGGCCTTATCGACGCCGTCCCAAAGAAAATCGATTTGTTCAGCTTGTTGTGCCATTTTATTTATTCCTTGGTAACCCGGTCAATTTCTTCAATACTGGTGACGCCCTGACGCACCTTGTTCAGACCGGAAGCCCGCAAATCGTTGATGCCCTCCGCCTTGGCCTGCTCGGCCAACTGCATCGCGTTACCTCCTTCCAGAATCAATCTGCGCATGTTTTCGCTCAGCGTCATTACCTGATAGATACCGACCCGGCCCTTGTAACCGTTAGTACAGTGCTCGCAACCCACGGGGTTATAGATTTGCAGGGTTTTCAATTCTTCTTTCCTGAATCCGGTCGAAATCAGCAGGCTTTCCGGATAATCGGCGGGCTCTTTACAATGCTGGCATAAGCGTCTCGCCAGCCGCTGCGCCATGATCAGATTGATCGATGACACGATATTGAACGCGGGAATCCCCATCTGCATCAAGCGGTTCAAGGTTTGCGGCGCATCGTTTGTATGCAGGGTGGAAAGCACCAAGTGGCCGGTTTGTGCGGCTTTGATCGCGATCTCGGCGGTTTCGAGGTCGCGAATCTCGCCGACCATGATCACGTCCGGGTCCTGGCGCAGAAAGGCGCGCAAAGCGCCGGCGAAGGTCAAGCCGGCCTTCACGTTCATATTGACTTGATTGATGCCTTCTACGGTAATTTCGACCGGATCTTCCGCGGTCGATATATTGCGTTCGATTGTGTTCAGTATATTCAGCCCGGTGTACAGCGACACGGTCTTGCCGCTGCCGGTGGGCCCGGTGACCAGCACCAGTCCATAGGGACGGTTAATCGCTTCCAGGAAAAGGTTTTGTTGATCGGGTTCGAAACCGAGCTTTTCGATACCCAATTGCGCGCTGGTCGGATCGAGAAGACGCATGACCACTTTTTCGCCAAACAGGGTCGGACAGGTATTGACTCGGAAATCCAGCGTACGGTGCTTGGACACGACCAATTTGATCCGCCCGTCCTGGGGCACCCGGCGTTCGGCGATATCGAGCCTGGACATCACCTTGATACGGGAAATGATTTTGGTGGCTACCGAGGCCGGAGGGCTGGCGACCTCATGCAGCATGCCGTCGGTGCGGAAACGGATACGGAAGTTTTTTTCGTAGGGCTCGAAATGAATATCGGAAGCGCCTTTTTTAACTGAGTCAAGCAGAATTTTATTGACGAAGCGGACAATCGGCGCGTCATCGATATCCGAATTTGCTTCGTTTTTTGCGGCTTCGTCTTCAACGTTGGAAATCGCCAGATTATCGAGGTCTTCATCGAGCAAAGCGGTCATCGACGTATCGGGAGCCTCTAGCGCGATTTCAATCGCCTTGATCAGCTTATCTTCCTCGACTACGATGCTTTCGGGATGCAACCGGCTTTGAAACTTGATTTCGTCAAACGGCTGTTGGTTTGTCGGGTCGGCTACCGCAATGAAAATAGTTTTGCCGCGAGCGAACAGAGGCAAGACTTGATGTTTGCGGATCGATTTTTCATTGATCAATTTGACAGGCAGCGTTTTTAAATCAATCGCATCCAGATCGAAGAAAGGAACGCCGAATTCGGCGGAAGCGGCAGACGCAATGGTTCTGCCGCTGACCAATTTATTGGCTACCAGATAACTGACCAGAGAAACTTGCTTTTTTCCCGCTTCCTGAATATGGGTTCGTGCCTCGCCTTCCGAAAGCAAACCATTCTGTATCAGGCATTTGGCAATGCCGCTAAAGTGAAATTCGATTGTCGGTGTAGCCATCGCTAGTGTGAACATCCAAAGAGAGTTTGATACCTAATATAGATGATCGGCCAGCAACTGCAAGGCAGACGCGAAAAAGAAAGCGATTCTATGTCACAAATCGACTCATCTTACAAAGCTTGAATTTTCCGGCGCTGCTGTTCGAGATTGTCCAAGGACGAGCGCAGTTCAGCCAGTTTTTGTTCCTCTTTCTTCAATACCTCGGCCGGTGCCTTGTTTACAAAGTCAGGATTGTTCAACTTGCCTTCAACGCGCGGCAGATCCTTCTGAATTTTTTGAATTTCCTTGTCCAGGCGCGCCAGTTCGGCATCCTTGTCGATCAGGCCCGCCATCGGGATCAGGATTTTCAAACCGCCGACCAACGCGATCGCCGATTCCGGCGCGGCATCCGAATCGGCCAGCCAGATGGCCGATTCGAGACGCCCGAGCTTATGCAAATAGATGCTGCTGTTCGCAAAAAATGCCTTATCCTGCTCGCTGCCGTTTTGCAGCAACAGCGCTAGCGGCTTGCCCGGCGCGATGTTCATCTCGCCGCGAATCCGGCGCACGCCGAGGATGAAATTCATCACCCAGTCGACTTCGGCGACCGCCGCGCTGTCGGCCCGCGCAGGGTCTACGGCCGGATACGGCTGCAGCATGATAGTCTCGTCCTTGATGCCGGCCAGCGGCGCGACCCGCTGCCAGATTTCCTCAGTGATGAACGGAATGATTGGATGCGCGAGCCGCAGTGAAGTTTCGAGCACCGTGACCAAGGTCTTGCGCGTGCCGCGCTGCAAAGCCGAATCGTCCGCTTGCAGCGAAATCTTCGCCAGTTCCAGATACCAGTCGCAGAATTCATTCCAGATGAATTCGTAGATCGCCTGCGCGGCCAGGTCGAAGCGGTAGTTGTCGATCGCGTGGCGAGTCGATTCGGTCACTTGATTCAGCCGGGCAAGAATCCAGCGGTCGACCTGCGTCAACCGGCAAGGCTCGCCCGATAAGCCGTTATCCTGTCCCTCGGTGTTCATCAATACAAAACGCGCCGCATTCCAGAGTTTGTTGCAGAAGTTCCGGTAGCCTTCGGTCCGCGCCAGATCGAAACGAATGTCGCGCCCGGTCGAGGCCAGCGATGCAAAGGTGAAGCGTAATGCATCGGTGCCGAACGACGCAATGCCGTCCGGAAACTGCTTACGCGTCGCCTGCTCGATTTTTTTCGCCAGATGCGGCTGCATCATGCCCGAAATCCGTTTCGCGACCAGGCTCTCGAGGTCGATGCCGTCGATGATGTCGATCGGATCGAGCACGTTGCCTTTCGATTTGGACATTTTCTGGCCTTCCGCGTCGCGCACCAGGCCGTGGATGTAAACTTCCTTGAACGGCACCTGGCCTTGGAATTTCAGTCCCATCATGATCATCCGGGCCACCCAGAAGAAAATGATGTCGAAGCCGGTGACCAAGACACTGGTCGGATAATGGCGCGCCAGCTCCGGAGTTTGCTCCGGCCAGCCCAGGGTTGAGAACGGCCACAACGCCGACGAGAACCAGGTATCCAGCACGTCTTCGTCCTGGCGCAGCGGATAATCCGCCGGCAGATGATGCTGCTCGCGGACCGCCTGTTCGGAGCGGCCGACATAGGTATTGCCGGCCTCGTCATACCAGGCCGGAATCCGGTGCCCCCACCAGATCTGCCGGGAGATGCACCAGTCCTGGATGTTGCGCATCCACTCGAAATAGGTGTTTTTCCAGTTGTCCGGCACGAACTTGATGTCGCCGTTCTCGACCGCCTCGATCGCGGGCCCTGCGAGCGGCGCCACCCTGACATACCATTGATCGGTCAGGAACGGCTCGATCACCGCGCCGGTGCGGTCGCCGCGCGGCACCATCAGCTTGTGGTCGGCGATCTTTTCGAGTAAGCCTTGCGCTTCGAGGTCCGCGACGATCTGCTTGCGCGCCTCGAAGCGGTCCAGGCCGCGGTATTTTTCCGGAATCAGCTCATCATCCGCAACGCTTGCATCGCGGGTGAAGATGTTGATCAGGCCGCCGTGCGGCAGGTTCTGGATTACCGTGTTCGCCCGGTGCCGGTTCCAGACTTCGTAGTCGTTGAAATCGTGCGCCGGCGTGATCTTCACGCAACCGGTGCCGAATTCGGGATCGACATAGTCGTCCGCAATCAACGGAATCTTGCGCCCGGTCAACGGCAGTTCCAGAAATTCGCCGAGCAGGTGTTTATAGCGCTCGTCGCCGGAATGGATCGCGACCGCCGCGTCGCCGAGCAAGGTTTCAGGTCGCGTGGTCGCGACGATCAAATGCCCCTGCCCGTTCGACAACGGATAGCGGATATGCCACATCGAGCCGTTTTCTTCCTCCGAAAGCACTTCGAGGTCGGAAACCGCGGTATGCAGCACCGGGTCCCAATTGACCAGGCGCTTACCGCGGTAAATCAGGCCTTCCTCATAAAGTCGAACGAACACTTCCTGCACAGCATCGGACATGCCCTGATCCATCGTAAACCGTTCCCGGCTCCAATCGACCGACGAGCCCATCCGGCGCAGTTGTCGGGTGATCATGCCGCCTGACTCTTCCTTCCATTGCCAGATCCGCTCGACGAATTTCTCGCGCCCGTAATCGTGACGGGTTTTGCCCTCGGCATTGCACAGGCGTTCGACGACCATCTGCGTCGCGATGCCGGCATGGTCGGTGCCGACCTGCCATAAGGTACTTTGGCCCTGCATTCGGTGGTAACGGATCAAGGCGTCCATGATCGTGTCCTGAAACGCATGCCCCATGTGCAGGCTGCCGGTCACATTCGGCGGCGGAATCATGATGCAGTAGGATTCGCCTTCGGGTTCGGCCGCGAAATAGCCGCTTTCTTCCCAGGTGTTATACCAGCGTTGTTCGATTGCGTGAGGGGCGTATGTTTTATCCATTAACGAGTTATGATTTACGAAGCAAAAAATGGGATCAGTTACGGAGGCGGAGTCAAATGTCGTGGGTGACGACCGCGATGCCGGACTGTTGATAGCGGCGGTAACGCAGTCTGCCTTCCGCTTTAATTTCGGGATTGTCGTCGATAATTTCCAGGATGCGTTCAGCCCGATCGATCTGCTGCGGCCCTTGCATGGACAGGTTGATGATCACCCCTTGCCAACGCTCCGGCGGCACGAGAGAACCAATCAAAATCACGTTGTCGACGGCGGGCAATTCCCCTTCATAGCGTTGATGGGGAATGAAACTGCCCGCCCGGAAAGTCCACAGCAAATCATCGAGCCGCTCAGCCTGGGCATCGTTATCGGTCAGCACATAGCAATAGCTGCCGCTACGGTAAACCTTTTCGACCAGTCTGCAGGCGAACAGCAAGCGCTGTGGTTCGGCGTCGGAAGCCAGCACATAGAACGTAACTTCGGGCATCGATCCTGAAATATAGATCTAGGCCTTTTGGCTGCGGTTGATCAGATACTGGCACAGCAGCGGTACCGGCCGGCCGGTCGCGCCTTTGTTAGAACCGGTGCGCCAGGCCGTGCCGGCGATGTCCAAATGCGCCCAGCGGAAGTTTTCGGCGAAGCGCGCGAGGAAACAGGCGGCGGTAATCGTGCCCGCATCCTTGCCGCCGACATTGGCCATGTCCGCAAACGGCGACTTCAGCAATTCCTGATATTCTTCCCAGAGTGGCAAGCGCCAGACGCAGTCGACCGCGGTTTCGCTCGCTGCGATGAGGTCATTGCACAAATCGTCATCATTACCGAGCAAACCGCTCGGCACGCGACCGAGCGCGACCAGGCAGGCGCCGGTCAGGGTCGCCATGTCGATCACCACGTCCGGATTGAAGCGTTCCGCATAGGTCAGGGTATCGCAGAGAAGCAGCCGGCCTTCCGCATCGGTATTCAAAATTTCGATCGTCTTGCCGGATAGGCTGGTCACGATGTCGCCCGGCTTGTTCGCATCGCCGTCCGGCAAATTTTCGGAAGACGGCACCAGGCCGATCACGTTCAGCGGTAGCTCCATTTCGGCGGCGGCCTGCAGCACGCCTAGGACGGTCGCGCCGCCGCACATGTCGTATTTCATTTCATCCATGCCGAGCGCCGGCTTCAGCGAAATGCCGCCCGCGTCGAAGGTCAGGCCCTTGCCGATCAGCACGACCGGTTTGCTGTTGCGCTCGCCGCCCTGATAATCCAGCACGATCAATTTGGCCGGTTGCCGGCTGCCGCGCGAGACCGACAGCAAAGACCCCATGCCTAATGCCTCCATTTCGGCTTCCTCGAGGATATTCACAGTCAATTTGTCGAAGCGGCCGAGCTCCAGGGCCTGTTCAGCTAGATAGGAAGGCGTGCAGACATTGCCGGGCAAATCGCCGAGCAACTTGGTCAAATCCATCGCCGCCGCAATCGCCTTGCCCTGCGTCAAACCGGACTGTGCTTGGCTAAACTCGCTAGCCGAAGCGGTAATCGCGATGCGTTGCAGTTTCGAATCGGCTTCCTTTTCGGCTTTCAACTGGGTAAACTGATAAACTGAATCGTTGAAGACTTCGACGATCTGCCGCGTCTTCCAGGTCAAATCGGCGCCTCTGACCTCGGCTTCAGCAAGACAGCAAACGACCGATTTGACGATCGTCTTTTTGAGTCCATTGGCCGCGGACGCCAAGGCCTTGCGATAGGTTTTGGCCGACAGGGCGTCTTTTTTTCCGAGTCCGGCGAGCAGCAGCCGCTCGATGCCGCACTCGGGCAACGCATTGACCAGCACCGTTTCGCCGTTCTTGCCGGAAAGATCGCCGCGTTCGACTATTTTCTTGACAAGCCCGTGGGTCAAGTTGTCGAGTGCGGCCGCAGCAGGCGTCAGCAGGCCATCCTGATAGATGCCGACAACGATACAATCACATTGCAGTTTTTCTATGGGCGCACTTTCTATAAAATAATCCATGGCTTTTTCTTTCTACCTAATCGCTTTCGGGTCGTCTTCCGCGCCGGAAAACAGAGTCCGCGCGGGTCAAAATTTGCAGCGATTATACACCACTTATCACGAATATGATTGAGGAGACGCGCTTGGAGGCAAATTGGCCGCAAGGCAATTATGCGGTACGCCGGCAACTGTTTGGCGTGCTGGACAGGATGATCTCGGAAGACTTGCTCAAAACGATGCTGTCGGTCTGGTCGGTGATCGTGGTGATTATCGTCAGCCGTAAATTCATCAAGGTGCTCGACCAGGCGATCGATGGGCAGATTTCGAATGATGCGCTGCTCAAGATTCTCGGCCTAAAAACGATCGTCGCCGGCGTGTCGTTTTTGCCTGCCGCCACCTTCATGGCGGTATTAATGGTGCTGGGCCGCATGTACCGCGATCAGGAAATGTCCGCGATACAATCCGCCGGCGCCGGCGCCGGCGCGATTTACCGTTCGGTGTTTCAATTCGTGATTCCAATGAGCCTTGCCGCCGCCGGCCTGTCGCTCTATGCCGCGCCCTGGGCGGAAGCGATGACGGAACAATTGATCAGCAAGGACAAACAAACCGCCGATATCCGCGGCATCGCGCCCGGCAAATTCAGCGAATACAGCGGCGGCGATCTGGTGTTTTATGTCGAGGACATTGACAAGGATAAAAAAATGTACAAGGTCTTTGTACAGCATCGGCAGAAGCACGGCGGGACTCTCGCCATCGTGAATGCCGAATCCGGCCGCCTGGAGGATTTGCCGGACGGCCGCTACATGATATTGGAACAGGGCGAGCGCATTCAGGGGCACCCCGGCGAGCTGAATCATGTGATCGAAGAATTTGCCGAATACGCGGTCAGAATCGAGGGCAAGGAAGCTCTTGCACGCGAGGTACGCGAAGCGGCGCCTAGCCGCCAGCTGTGGGGTTCGGACAAACTGCCCGACATCGCCGAGCTGCAGCGGCGCCTCGCGATTCCGTTAGGCGCCCTCCTGCTTAGCTTCATTGCCGTTCCCCTGGCCCAGTTATCTCCTCGCGGCGGCGTTTACGGCAATATCCTGACCGGCTTTCTGATCTTTTTTATTTACGGCAACCTCGAACGCGTCAGCCAGGCCTGGGTCATGAACGCGAAGATTGCGCCCTGGCTCGGCCCGACCAGTGTGTATGGATTGCTGATATTGATCGGCCTGATCTATCTGGCCCGGTTTTTCGGCTGGAAGTGGCTGATGTTCAAAATGAAGGAATTAAGATCCCAATGAACGTATTGACTAGCTATATGGCCAAAGAAATCCTGAAAGGCTCATTTCTGGCGATTGTGTTCCTTTTGACTCTGTTCAATCTGTTCACCTTTACCGACGAGATGAAGGATTTGGGCAAAGGCAGTTATGGACTGAAAGAAATCGGCTTATACCTTGCCCTAACCTCTCCGCGGGTGTTCTACGAACTGGTGCCCGCCTCGGCTCTACTCGGCAGTCTTTTCATCCTCGGTGCGATGGCCAACAACCGGGAACTGATTGCGATGCAGGCGGCCGGTTTATCGGTGCCCGGCATCATTCGCGCGGTGATGACCGCCGGCGCGATCCTGGTGATCATTTCGATAGTTGTCGGCGAGTATGTCGCGCCGATCGCCGAGCGCAAGGCGCAACTGATCAAGTCGACAGCCCAGCACAACCTGACTCCGATGCATTCGCTGTACGGTATCTGGCTGCGCGAAAACAATAAATTCATCAATGTGCGCAAGATCGAGGACAATGGCGATCTGGCCGACATCAGCATATATACGCTGAATGAGCGCAACCGGCTACAGAGCGAGTTGCACGCGGACCGGGCCAGCTTCTTGGGCAACAAACAATGGCAACTGAAACAGATCCGGCAATCGGACATTTCTAAGGAAAAGATGCAGGCGGCCGCCTTCTCCGAACAACGCCTGACCTCTTCGATCGCGCCGGACATTCTGAACATTACCGTGGTCAGCCCGGACAATCTGTCGATACTCGAATTGGCCAAATATGTCGACTTCCTGAAGCACAATCATCAAAAATCCCAGGTGTTCGAGTTGGCCTTATGGGGACGCCTGATCAATCCCTTCGTGACCTTTGTGATGTTGATGATTTCGGCGCCATTCGTGATCGGCGTCAGACGCGGCATCAGCGTCGGCGCACGGATGATCCTCGGCGTGATCATCGGCTTGGGATTCAACATACTCGACAAAATAGTCGGGCATTTGGGGCTTATTTATGAACTCAACGCCCCTTTTATCGCACTGTTGCCGAGTCTACTCACTTTCATAGTGGCTTACTTGACCTTGCGGCGCAGTTATACCTGACTTTTCGCTAATTTAACTGACCGGGAATTTCTGGTAACATCGGTGTTAGGCGGCAGTTTCGTCTGAACTATTAAGACACCGTTTGGATTCTGATCGGATCGCCTCCCCTATCAAATCCGCTGACATCATCCCTTCGAGGCGTTTTTTGGAATCACACGTATGAACAAACTCACAGCACTTTCCTTCAGCATTGGCATTCTGGCGGGCGCCGCGACATTCTTTGCGGTAGGCCCCCTCAACGGATACTTTTTCATCTGGGCAGCGACGATTCCTTGGGCCACGTATTTCGCACTCGGCGCCAATGAAACGGCCTTCAAGGGCGCGATTATATGCAGCATTTTCGGCGTCGTGATGGCCTGGATCACTGCTTTCCTGCTTCTGAATGTGCCCTCCGATGCAGTGCTCGGATTTCCGCTGATGGCGGCCTTGACCGTAACCGTTGCGGTAATCGTGATGTGTCTCGCCGCCAGTATTCCGCAACTGTCCGCGATCCCGGCCAGCGTGTTCGGCTATTCGATGACCTTTGCCTATCTGTTGCAAACGCCGGATAAAATGACGAAGGATGTTTTGCTCGGCATTTCGTTCAACAATCCGCTCGTAGTGATTTCGGTTTCGATCGTGATCGGAGTTTATCTCGGCAAGCTTTCCGCGCAATTGGCCGAAAAATGGACGACAACACAATAAACAGTTAAGAATTTGGCGAACTCCACCTCGACTTTTCGAGGCGGAAACATGGTCGGAACAGGCGCGGCTAAATTGGGAACGCCGCAAATCGCGACCCTCAGCAGGTTTTGCGAAGTAAAAATCCTGCTTTTTCAAAAATGAAAAATATTCTGTGCCAGAGATTTTCGGGATGTCACGAGGGAATTTTGATTATACGCCACGCTGCCAAGCCCCCCACGACTTATGATAATGCTCGGCCCTTTGAACGATGCAATTGGAGACAGAATGAAAGAATATAAAGTCGTGATTTATCAGGAAGGCCTGATCGGCTCCCTGCTGCTCGGCGCGTCGAAAGTCGATCCGATCCGGTTCAGCGAGTTTTTGAATAGTAACGCGCTGCAAGGTTGGCGCGTGGTCACGATGGAAAAAGACATCCGCCGCATGCTGCTGCTTTGGCGCCGCGAAGCTTATTTGGTCATCATGGAGCGGGATCGATGAGAACCGGCGCAATTACCTGTCTGGGCATTTTCGTTGCCTGGGTCTTCGTCGCGCTGCTGCAATTATGGTTCGATCTGTTGAGCGGGGAAATATTCTGGAAATTGACGGTGACCGCCGGCGCACTATTTGTCGTTGTGCTGGGTGTTTCTCTGGTGAGGCGCGAGTATATTGAGGAGAAAAAAATGAAGGATAACGGTTATATCGATAGCTAGCCGTCCTTTTTTATTTTACTCAGCCCAATTTCTGACTCTTTCTACCGCCTTCCGCCACTGTTTTTCGTGCGATTCGATTTCTTCTACCGGCATTGTTCCATGAAAAAAGCGATCGGCGCGCCATCTATTGGCAAGCTCTTCTAAAGTCCAGACACCCACGGCAATACCCGCAAGATAGGCCGCGCCCAACGCAGTCGTTTCGAGATACGCAGGACGCACAACTTTGAGCGCGGAAATATCACTTTGAAATTGGACGAGGAATTGATTGGCCGCGACGCCGCCGTCAACACGTAATTGACTGATCGGCCTGCCGCTGTCCGCGGCTAGAATTCGTAAGATGTCATCCACCTGAAATGCCACGCTTTCAAGTGCGGCGCGGGCGATATGCGCCGCGGTTGTGCCGCGGGTTAGGCCAAAGATCGCGCCGCGCGCGGCAGGGTCCCAAAAAGGCGCGCCGAGCCCGGTAAAGGCAGGTACGAAATAAACGCCCCCATTGTCGCTGACCGATGCCGCGAGATTTTCACTGTCGCCTGCATCCGCGAACAAATGCAGTTCGTCGCGCAGCCACTGGATCGCCGCGCCAGCGACAAAAACGCTGCCTTCCAGCGCATAGTCGATCCTCTCGCCAATCTTCCAGGCAATCGTAGTCAGCAGTCGATGGTTCGATACGATTTTTTCGGAACCTGTATTCATGACCAGAAAAGATCCGGTACCGTAGGTGCATTTGGCCATACCCGGCTCCACGCACAATTGTCCGAACAATGATGCCTGCTGGTCGCCGACGATAGCGGCGATCGGGATGCCTTCGCCGATCAAGGGATCACGCATCAAGCCATAGCATTCGCTCGACGATTTGACCTCAGGCAGCATCGCGGCCGGAATTTCGAACAAATCCAGCAATTCCTGATCCCAATTCAAGGTATCGATATTGAACAGCAAGGTTCTCGAAGCATTCGTAACGTCGGTGATATGCAGTTCACCCCGCGTCATCTTCCAGACTAGCCAGGAGTCGATGGTTCCGAATGCCAGTTCGCCTTGCCGAGCTTTGTCTAACGCGCCGTCCACATGCTCGAGAATCCAGCGAATCTTGGTCGCGGAGAAATACGGATCAAGCAGCAAGCCGGTTTTAACCTGCACGTTTTGTTCACAGCCGGCAGCTTTCAGCCGCGCGCAATGTTCGGTGGTGCGCCGGTCCTGCCATACGATCGCATTGTAGATTGGCTTGCCGTTTTTTCTGTCCCAAACGACGACCGTTTCGCGCTGATTAGTGATGCCTATCCCGGCAATATCGGCCGGTTGAAGATTCAGTTGCCGCATCGCGTCCAGGCATACCGCGGCCTGGGTTTGCCAGATTTCCTCGGGATCATGTTCGACCCAGCCGGGCTCCGGAAAAATTTGCCTGATTTCTCGCTGGGCAACGGCCTGCGTATTGCCGTCAAGATCGTAAAGCATGCATCGCGAACTGCTGGTGCCTTGATCGATGGCCATCACATAGCGCATGGTTTCACCCATTCAGTGCAAGCGGCCGATCCAACGCTATTTCAGTACATTCGATTCGGTTACGGCCCTTATTTTTGGCTTGATACATTGCCGAATCGGCCGTGTCGATCAAACGCGCCGCAGCCTCCGCGGTCGTCATCGGATGTTTTCGATCGGACTGATAAGTGGATAAACCTATCGACAAGGTGACCGGTACCGTGGTTTCGTTAAAAGTAATCTTTAGCGATTGTACGTTTCTACGAATCCGTTCGGCAATTTCAAAACCTTTGGATTGGTTGATATTGGTCAATAGCGCAATGAATTCCTCGCCGCCGTATCGGACCAGCACATCGTTGTTTCTTAGCTGACTTTTGATTGTTTTGGCGACGGTCGACAAAACTTTGTTCCCCACCTGATGACCGTACTTGTCATTGACCGATTTGAAATAGTCTATGTCCAGAAAAAGACAGGTCAAAGGGTCGTCGTTTCTCTGGCAACGGTCGAGTTCCTCGCCGATCCTCTGTTCGAGAAAGCGCCGATTATTGACGCCAGTCAGCGTATCGATATAGCTGGTGCGTCGGATCGTTTCGAGATTGAGATGGTTTTCGAAGCAGATACCGATGACCATGCCCAGGTATGCGATAAAATCGGTCGTTTTCGTGCAGGAAAAACGGTCCGACAGACAGCTACCCAAATTCAGCGTTCCAAAATATCGACCACGCCGGTACAATGGGATTATAGCGATACTCGAGGGAGACGCCTCAAGAAGAGGAGTAAAAAAATGCCCGAAATGCTCCAGATCGAAAGAGCCCACATAGGAGTGAGCCATGTAGCCGAATTTCGCTTTCAATAAATCCTTGTCGCAAAGCAGAACCATGCCTTGCTTATCGCTTAGATTGCAAGACTCTTCGCCGAGTATTCGGCTGAAGTCACCGTACTCATCATGTAAACAGAGCGTGACCTGATCGAGATCGAAAACCGCTTTCGCGTTGTCGAGAAAATACCCGATCATATCCGCCAGTGAGTTCAGACTGAACAAGCGCATTTCAAACGACTGAAAGTCCTTAAACATCAAACTGCTTTTCCTAACAGTATCGAACAGGCTACTGATGTGGCTTTCCAGTACGATCAAATCTGTTGTCAAGTCATTTTCCAACATAATCTCTCCACACCAAGTTCGCAGGTTGTCATAAGTATCGTGTTGAATTTTTAGCCGATTATTCTCCCACTTCGCTAGAAGTTTATTTCATGCCATACTAATCTGTAAATAAGATTTATTTAAGTATTTTCAAGTATTCCGCCTCGCTGATCACCTTGACGCCTTTTTCCTGCGCCGCATTGATCTTCGCCGCGCCGACATCGTCGCCGGTAACCAGAAAATCGGTCTTGCCGCTGACCGAACTGCCGACCTTCGCGCCGAGCCGCTTTGCTTCACGAGTCATGTCCTCGCGGGTGCCGTGCCGCATCGCGCCGGTGAAGACGATTGTTTTGCCAGCGATCGGGCTGACCGATTGTGCCTGCTCGCTGCGCAACGGCGTCCTGAGCAGATTGAATCCGAGCGCATGAATGCGCATGAAATCAGTCTTAATTTTCGCGAGACTTGAAATTACTGCTTCTCCGGTTTTTTCTGCAAAGCCTTCTATCGAAACAATGTCGTTCAAAGTCAGATCGAAGATTGCGAGCAAGGGAAAATTCTGCAACAGCCGTTCGCAATTGCCAAGACCCATCCGGTAAATGCCGAAGGCGCCGAGAAAGCGCCAATCTTCGAGCGGTTCAGTGCGGCTGCGTAACAGTTGATCGAGCAGATTTTGCGAGATTTTTTCTCCAAAACCGAGTGCCTGCAAACGCTCTGCATCCAGTTGATAGATTTGATAGACCGAGCGGATGCCGGCGGCATGCAGTTTTTCGATCGTCTTCTCGCCGAAACCGTCGATATTACGCAGCGTTCTGAAAAAATGCTCGATTGTGTTTTCGATTTGCGCGGGGCATTGCACGGTATTCGGACAGTACAAATAATCGCTGTCCCATACCAGTTCGGTGCCGCAACTCGGGCAGACGCCTGGAATTTGCGGTGTCCTGGGAATGATCACGCGCTCGATCTTCGGAATTACCTCGCCCGAGCGGGTCAACTCGATCACCGTGCCTTCGCCGATACCCATTTCCCTGACCATTTTGTAATGATGCGCGGTCGCTCGCGAAATCACCGCACCGCTCAATTTGGTCGGCTCCAGTTCGGCGACCGGATTGACCCTGCCCGAGCGCGATGTTTGCGGCGTCACGCGCAATACCTTGACGACCGCGGTTTCGGCATTGCTTTTATAGGCAATCTGCCAGCGGTGATGGTGGCGGGTCGCACCCATGAAGTTTTTGATCTGATCATCTTCTACTTCAAAGATCACACCGTCCACATCATAATCGACCTTCACCCGCACCTTATCGATGATATTTTCGAAATGATCCAGAATTTCCCGGGGCGAGCCTTGCCAAGCCGGCAGTTGCGCAAACGGAAAGAATACCGCGGCATGGTTTTGTATCGCCGCCAGCGCGTGCTCTTCAAGCTCCTTTTCCTTGATGATGCTGGCCTGAAAATTACGCGCGTTTTCGAAAAAATCGGCCAGATGCTGATTGAAGTAACTTTTGCTGACCACGATCTCGCCGGCGCCCTGCCCGCGCTTACCATTGCCACCAACGATCAGGCCGCGCTCGAACACCCGGCTGATGTCGGTGCCCTTGCGGCCATCGCCTCGCGTATAGAGGATTTTCCCATCATCATAAGCTGCGTAACCGTCGAGTTTCGGTGTCGCGCGAAAAATCAGTTTGGAAAACTCCCTCCCCAATTCTTCAGCTGCCTTTTCGATCCGCTGCAGCCATTTTTCGATGCCGTCCTTCGAATAAGTCTTCTCGGTCGAGAGCATCAGCTTGGGCAACTTGACCGTTTTGCCGGCAAACGCTTTTTCGGGTTCTATTTGAGTCAGGAAAGCATAGGAAGGATATACCCTCAGAAAAGAATGCTCAGGATTTCGTTTCTTAAGCTCCTCAAGAAAAACAAAATCGTACAAATAGTCCGAAATAATCGGTTTACCGCGCCGATAGCTGTCGTTGCAGAGCTGCAAAAACGCCAACAATTCGGCATCGGACAGCATGTTAGGCTGCGCTTCTGCGGCAATCTTAGCCGCGGTTGCTACTGTCATCCTCGTCATTGTAAGTATACCAATAGCCTACAAACTGTGGCGTATCAACTCCACCGTCGTTTCGCTCAATGGCTTGTGTTCATGATCGAGCACGGTACCATCGAGTTCGGTCGCCACAAATACGACCGTCTGCACGAAATCATCAAACACCGCCACCGGATCGTCCAATTCGCCGGGTTGCATGAAAAACACGACACCCGGACAGTAATACGCCTCCAGGTCGTGTTCGGGAAAAGTTCCCGGCTTCACCATGCTCGCGACGCCGAAATCGACCAGCCGATTAGCATCGAGCCGCTCGTAAATATTCAGGTTGCCGTACTCGAGGCCCACAATGTTGAACGCATGCGCGAGATCGAGGCCGTTAAAGCCTTCTTCCTGATTCGCGACCAGGGTGAACTGGATGATGCTGGGTGCGGCAAAGCGGGGCTCCGGCACGTAATCTTCCTCGTCGTCATGTTCAACTCTGTCATCGCTAGCCGCCGGCGCTTGATAACGTCCCGATTTGCTTGCCTCGCCCCCCTGCGGTGCGGCGGAGGCGAGCGTTACCGCAACCTCCTCGTCGAAGATGTCCGGAAAATCATCATCGTCAATCGGCTCTCTCAAGTGTCGCTCGGTATTTACCGGTATTCCGTCATCGAAATCGTCCAGGCTCTGCCGGTATTTCTTGCTCTTGAAGAACGCCCACGCGAGCATGCCGGTAATGATGATCAGACCGGTTGCAATAATCACAATTCTCAATAATTCTTTATCCATCAAGTTTCCGCCAGACTGACTGCTTCTTCTAAATCGACCGCTACCATACGGGATACGCCCGGTTCTTTCATCGTGACGCCGGCCAGCTGATGCGCGATTTCCATCGTGGCCTTGTTATGCGAAATATATAAAAACTGCACCGAAGAAGACATCTCCTCGACCATTTTCGAAAAGCGACCGACGTTCGCATCATCGAGCGGCGCATCGACCTCGTCGAGCAAACAGAAAGGCGCCGGATTCAGATCAAAAATCGAAAACACCAGCGCGACCGCGGTCAGCGCCTTCTCGCCGCCGGACAGCAAATGAATCGAGCTGTTGCGCTTGCCGGGCGGACGCGCAATGATGTTCACCCCCGATTCGAGCAAATCCTGGTCGTTGAGTTCCAGATAGGCCTGACCGCCGCCGAACAATTTCGGAAATTTTTCCTGCAGGCCGCCGTTTATTTTATCGAAAGTTTCCTTAAAGCGCAGCCGGCTTTCCTTGTCTATTTTACTGATGGCAAGCTCCAGTGTCTCTAGCGCTTCGACCAGATCGGCATGCTGCGCATTCAGGAAGCTCATCCGTTCGGTCTGCGACTTGAACTCCTCGATCGCGGTCAGATTGATCGCGCCGAGGCGCTCGATCTGCTGGGTCAGCTCATCGACTTTTTTCTTCCAGACCGCTTCTTCGGCGGCTTCCGGTAAATTTTTCAACACCTCGGCCGCATCGGCTTCGATCTCGCTCAACTGTTCGTTCACGGTTTGCTGACGCACCCGGCTTTCCTGCAATTCGTAACGAATCTTGTCGAGCATCTCCTTGCGTTTTTCGAGCGCGTGTTGCAGGCGGATCTGTTCCTGTGCAAATCGGCTGATGTCTGCCTCAATCTGCTCCTGTAATTCGCGCTGCGTTTTCAATTGTTTGTCGAGGCGCTCGCGGTCGAGGATCAGCTCCTGCAATTGCAGTTTTTCTTCGTCGAGCGGTTGCAAGGTCTCCTGCTGTTTTTTCTCCAGCTCGACCTTGCGTTCGAGCAATTGCCGGTATTGCAATTCCAGACGCTCGACCTGTTTCGCCGTATGATTTTCGGAAGCCAGCAACGACTCGACCTGGGATTTGAGCGTAAAGACTTTCTGCCGGGCGTCATGAACCGCTTGTTCGATGGTCTTTTGCTGGCCGTGCAGATCCTGATTGACGCTTTCGAGGGTCTGCTTTTGCCGCGCCTTTTGTTCGAGAATCTGCTCGGCTTCCTGCACCAACTGCGCGGACTCGGCGATCTGTTCAGAATTTTCGGCGGTATGCGCGTCGATGTCGCCCAACTCGCGGCCGAGTTGCTCGATCCGGCGCAGCTGCTGCTCAAAGCGTGCGCTTTTCGCGCTATGTTCGGCGCTGCGCATCGACAGCCGGCTCTGCAAGGTTTTATCTTCCTGCTGCTGGGTATCGCGGCTGCGTTCTGCCGATTTCAGATCATCCTCGGCGGTTTCGAGACGCTCCTCGAAGGCGGCGATTTCGGTCTGCAACGCGTCCTGACGCTGTTTTAGCTGGCGCAACTCGCGCTCGCGCTGCAAGACCCCGGTCTTGCTGTCCTGGGCTCGGATGATCCTAATCCATCCCGGACCGAACCAGGCGCCGTCCGGCGTTATCACCGATTCATGCGGTTTGAGTGACACCGCCAGATGCCTGGCCGCGGCCAGATCGCCGGCGCAGTAGATGCCGGCAAGCATCGCGCTCAGGTTCCAGGGCGCCGAGACTTTATTCAGCAAAGGCTCGCCGCTCGGCATGATCTCGAACCGCGCATTGAAAGCGGTCTCGAACAGCGCGAGCGAATCACCCTGCAAACGCGGCAATTCCGCCATCACCGCATCGGCATCCTCGACGCAAATTGCTTCCAGATAGCCGCCCAACACAGTTTCGACCGCGGTTTCCCAGCCCGGCTGCACCTCCAATCCTTCAGCCAGACGCTGGCGTCCTCCGAGATGCACCGAGTTCAGCCAGTCGTTCAGCTTCTTGTTGTCCTTGCCCATCGCATGCTGCTGCAGCAATTCGAGTGAGGTGATCTTGCCCCGGATGCCGTGCAGTTCCGCGCGCTGCTTGTGCAGGTCGCCATGCAGGCTTTTGATCTCGTCCCGCCGTTCGCGAATCCGCCGCTGCGCCTCTTCGATCTTTTCGTGCAATTCGGCGCGTTCCGCTTCGAGCAGATCGATCTCTTC
The DNA here is from genome assembly GCF_035916875.1 of Methylomicrobium sp. Wu6. Classification (NCBI taxonomy): domain Bacteria; kingdom Pseudomonadati; phylum Pseudomonadota; class Gammaproteobacteria; order Methylococcales; family Methylococcaceae; genus Methylomicrobium; species Methylomicrobium sp. Wu6. The sequence continues at coordinate 42,793 of NZ_JAXUHN010000072.1, read as the reverse complement.
GGCCAAGGCTTCGATTTCGTCTTCGAGTTCATTCTCGGACAATTCGTCGCGCTCGATCTGCAATTGCTCGCGTCGGGCTTGCAACTGACGGGTCTGATTTTCCAACTGCCGGGTTTTGGCCCGCTCGACCTCGGCCTGCTCCTGGTAGCGCGCGCTTTCGGTACGGTAGGCCTCCCACTCTGCCTGCCAGTCGCTCTGTTTCTGCTGGACGCCTTGCTGCAATTGCAGGCTTTCTTCCAACTGTTGCTCGGCGACCTCCAGGGCTTCCTCGGCCAGCAATTGCGCCTGTTTCAGCGTTTCCAGCTGCTGCCGGTCGGCATCGATTTCTTCCTGCGCCTGGTCGGCCTGGCGGCGGGTGCGCTCGATTTCGACCTGTGTTTCCTGATGCGACTGCTCGTTATGCCGAATCGCCTGCTCGAGGCTGCCGACCTCGGCGACTACGCCGTAATACTCGCCCTGAGCCTTGTTCAGAGCCTGCTGCTGATTTTTATGGTCGCCGCGTTTGGTTTCGAGCGCGCCTTCCAGTTCGCGCAATTCGACAAAGACCCGATTGTGCTCGCTCGCCGCCTCCTGCATCTGCGTATCGAGCGCAGCCGCGGCGTCCTGATGCGACTGCCAGCGCATCGCCAGTAATTCCAGCTTGAACTGACGCTCCTGCTTTTTCAATTCGGTGTATTTCTCGGCCTTTTCGGCCTGTTTTTGCAAATGCTTCAGCTGTTTTTCGACTTCATCGCGAAGATCCTGCAATCGGTCGAGATTTTCACGGGTATTCTGCATCCGCGACTCGGTTTCCTGGCGCCTTTCCTTATACTTGGAAATGCCGGCTGCTTCCTCGATATGCAGGCGCAAATCGTCCGGCTTCGCCTCGACTATCCGTGAAATGGTGCCCTGTTCGATGATCGCATAACTGCGTGCGCCGAGGCCGGTGCCCAGAAAGATGTCGGTAATGTCCTTGCGCCGGCACTTCGAGCCGTTCAGCAAAAACTGCGACTGGCCGTCGCGGCTGACCTGACGCTTGATCGCAATGGTCGAATAATTCGCATATTCGCCGCCGAGTTTCCCTTCGCTGTTGTCGAACACCAGTTCGACCGAGGCGGTGCCGATCGGCTTCCGTGTCGAGGAGCCGTTGAAGATCACGTCGGCCATGTTGCCGCCGCGCAGATGCTTGGCCGAACTTTCGCCCATCACCCAGCGCACCGCATCGATGATGTTCGATTTGCCGCAGCCGTTCGGGCCGACGATCGCGGTCAGATTGCCGTGGATCGGAATGGTCGTCGGGTCGACGAACGACTTGAAACCCGACAGCTTGATTTTTTCCAGTTTCATTACGGGAATGAGAAGTCTAACGCTTAGCGAAATAAGCGCGTATTATCGGCGATTATGAAGCGGGCCGCGACTGTTTTCATCGCTGCCGTGCAGCCGGACCCTTCAAACTAAAATCCGGCTGCCTTGTCGCGCGCGGCTTTCGCGCCCGGGAAATCTTTTTGCAATTCGCGCGCATGCGCAATCAACAGCCAGCTGTGTTTCTTCAAATTCCTATCCCCGCCCGCCAAAAGCGCGGCTTTTTTCGCAAGCTCTTCGGCCATTTTGGGTTTGGATTGTTTGATGCGCAACAGCGCCAGTTTGTAATAGAGGCCCGCATTGTTAGGCTCGATATTCCTGGCCCGCTCAATTGTCGCAATCGCGGAATCCAGATTGCCCGATTGGCTATTCTGATTAGCGGCCATCACCAGAGCGCCGACGGCCGGCGAAGATGAGGCCGCAGGCTCTATCGGCTGAAAAGGCGTCAGCGTAAACGTTTCCGGCGGAGGAACATTCAAAGCCGCGCCCGGAGTCACCGGAGTTGGAGCAACGCCGGCCGCCAATGGCGCTCCGGCATCCGGCATTGATGGCAAAGAATCGCCGGTGCCTCCGGTCATTGGCGCCGGAGCAATCGGAATCAATTGCTGATTAAATTCCGGAATCGGTGTCGTTTTTACGGTCGGCTCCGGGAGCTGAACTTGTGGCTGTGGAGGCGGCACAGGCGGTTGCCTGTAGACCGGTGCAGGACCCGTATAGACTGGCGCGGGATGTTGTTGATCGTAAAGTCCCGCACAACCGGGTAAAACCACCGGCAGCACAACGAATAAAATAAAACGTTTTTGCATCATTGATTTCTCATTTGGTGCGCGGTGAAAAAGCGCCACTATCGTAAAAAAACTCAGGCCATTATACAGTCGGTGCAGTCAGGAAATTTTTTCCCCATGATAATTGATCTTCCGCAACCGACTCAAATTTACGCGCTTGTCATCGAATTTCAGTCGCTTAAAAATAGCCTGAATTTCCATCGTCCGGATCTCTTCCAGTGTGCCGAATCTTATCTTAAACAGGCTATTTTTCCTACCTTCTGGAAAAAAGCTGGTGATCCGCGCGATTTCATCATCAATTATCCGCCTCGCCTGCTGCAATTCCAGCCATGACTCAACAGGCAGATCAAACCTGTTTTCCGGTTCGAAGGCAGCAATGGATCGCTGGGCTTGCGCATCGGCATGTTTGCCGTTCACCATCTCGCGCAACCGTCTACTTTTGGCGGGATCGACAAGCGCATCGCATTCACTGAGTTCCACTTGGCGAAGCTCCGACGTTTTTGGGTCTGGGAATCGGGGCATGATTTTCAACAATATCGAGGTTAATGAATGGGCAATTTAACCCGCCCCGTCAGATAATGACAAGGCCTCACACTCAAATCCAGGACTTGTTTGCAACGGGATCAGTCCGGGGTTTGCGTAGTGACCCTTAGATCAACCCATATGGAAAGTTATTTTTAAAGACTTACCTTAAACAAAGGGCGCTTCAGGTAAATTTCGAGCGGGGGAATAAAACGCGGATTATAATCAGGCCGCTGCCGATCATTAATGAACTTAAGATCGGTGCAAGCGGCCTAAATACTTTTTTATAGTTGAGCGGGTGGAGACGGAGATTTATTGTTGGTCGTCTGGATGTGGAGCAAAAACCCATTTTACCAAAGCAAGGACCGCACCAATTACCACCAGCAATCCAACTATACCAGCTGGTGTTTTCAATGTCTCAGTTAAATCTAAGATGAACCCCATATTAGTCCTACCTATAATTGTTAATATTTTTTTGAAAATTGCCAGGTTAGTAGCAAATGGAAGTTACATGATACTTTAGGCGTCATTAAAGTCAAGGTTTATTGACGGATAAACAACAAAGCGTTGGCTCGCAGCATTCTTTTTGCTGTACCCGCATGACCTTGGGTGGTGAGTGTGGTATAGTTTGGATTCTGTGTATTTGATTTGGACTGAGGGTAGATTCATGCGCCACTATTTATTATCATCGGTAGCGTTGTTGGCATCATTCACGGCAAACGCTAATGTCGAGTTAAAGGATGCCAGCGAGATTCTGGGTAAATGGACTTTGTATGCGGAGTCGGCGAAACTGGACGGCGAAAAGAAAAATGTCAATATCGTCTGGGAATTCGCGGATGGCGGTATCCTGCACACAATCGCGACCGACTCGCTGGGCCGTACCAATGAGATGAAAATAGAAGTAAAATATATGATTGAGGACGGAGTGTTGAAAAAAGAAGTGTCGCCGGGACGCGGCAAGTTTGAATCATGCCAGGCCGTCGAAAAAACCGCCGACAGCATGACGCTCAAATGCTCGTTCAATTACTTTTTCCTAAAAAAATAATAACTAAGAAAATAAAGAAGGTGAAACTATGATTGGTGGTATTTTAATGGTGCTTGCCGTAATCTGGGTCTATCAGACGGCAAACAAAGCAAAAGTCAGTAATCCGTTGATGTGGGTCGGCATTGCGGCGGGCGTCTTTTTTGTCGTCCAGATGCTGCTGGTACAGGGCAACGTATTTATCCTCGAAGCAATCCGGGGCAGCGAGTCCAGCGGCGATTACGAAAGAGATCTGCTCAGCGTCGGCGACCGAAAAAATCAGGGCGGCTTCCAAGGCATAGGTGGTTATTTGTTGTCGGTATTTTTCGAACTGATGCCGCCGATCGCTGGCGTGCTGGCAGTTGCCGTCCTGCGACTCAAGTTCATTACCAAAGAAAGTTTTTCTATAGGTAATCTGTTTAGCGGCATCAAGGAAATGTTCACCAGCATTTCGCAAAGCTTCAAGTCACCAGAATAAGCGATATACCCGCGTCGGCCTGATTGAAAAGCTCAAGCCTAGCTTGAGCTTTTTAGTTTCCGGCATCGATTGCCGCGCCGATGCCTTGCGAAAAACCGGTTATCCGATGACCATCCGCACCAGGAAGATGATCGCGGACACAAAAACCACTGTAAAGATCAGCCCCGCAATCAGGTACATCGGCAGCGAGCCCTGGGTAAAATCTTTTTGCCTGTTTTTTTCGCTTTGCACCCCCACCGCGGCGGACAAAACACTTTTTATGACATCGACTATCGACGGCTTCGACATAAACACACCTCTTCTGAAAACTCCAATCATATAGATCGAGCCCGTCTCCCGCAATTTTTCGATGCCCCAGTCAGATCCTTTATCTTTGCCCATGCACAAAATCAGCGATTTAAAACAACTCCTATCCCAGAAAATTTTATTCCTTGACGGCGCGATGGGCACGATGATCCAGAGCTACAAGCTGGAAGAAAAGGATTACCGCGGGACGCGCTTCGCCGATTGGGATATCGACCTGAAGGGCAATAACGACCTCTTGTCATTGACACAGCCCGAAATCATCAAGGCGATTCACGGCGCCTATCTCGAAGTCGGCTGCGACATCATCGAAACCAATACCTTCAATTCGACGCGCGTCGCGATGGCCGATTACCGGATGGAATCCTTGGTTTACGAGATCAATGTCGAATCAGCTGGACTTGCGCGTCAGGCTGCGGACGACTATACGCTGAAAACGCCAGGAAAGCCCCGTTTCGTCGCGGGCGTCTTAGGCCCGACCAACCGCACTGCCTCGATGTCGCCTGACGTAAACGATCCGGGTTTCCGAAATATATCATTTGACGAACTGGTCGAGGCCTATACCGAGGCAACCAAAGGCTTGATCGACGGCGGCGCGGACATTATTCTGATTGAAACGGTTTTCGACACCCTGAATGCGAAAGCCGCCGCATTCGCGGTCGATACCTATTTCGAAAGCATCGGCTACAAGTTGCCGGTCATGATATCCGGTACGATTACCGATGCCTCCGGCCGGACGCTGTCCGGGCAGACCGTCGCCGCGTTCTGGCATTCCCTGAAGCATGTCGAACCGATCTCGTTCGGCTTCAACTGCGCGCTCGGCGCGAAGGAACTGCGTCAATACATCGACGAACTGTCGACGATCGCGGACACCCATGTCTCCGCGCACCCGAACGCGGGCCTGCCGAACGAATTCGGCCAGTACGACGAATCCCCCGAGGCGATGGCACAAGAAATCGCAGACTGGGCGCGGCAGGGCTATCTGAACATCATCGGTGGTTGCTGTGGCACTACACCCGCGCACATCAAGGCGATCATCAAGGCGGTCTCTCCCTTCCCGCCCCGGGTCATTCCGAACATCCCGAAAGCCTGCCGTCTGTCCGGCCTTGAACCGATGACGATCGGCCCCGACAGTCTGTTCGTGAATGTCGGCGAACGCACGAACGTGACCGGTTCGGCGGCCTTCAAGCGGCTGATCGTCGCCGGTGACTACGAAGCCGCGCTCGAAGTGGCGCGCCAGCAGGTCGAAAACGGCGCGCAGGTAATCGACATCAACATGGACGAAGGCATGCTCGAATCGAAGGACGCGATGGTCCGATTTTTGATGCTGCTGGCCGCGGAGCCGGACATCGCGAAAGTGCCGATCATGCTCGATTCGTCCAAGTGGGAGATTCTCGAAGCCGGCCTCAAATGCATCCAGGGCAAGGGCATCGTCAATTCGATCTCGCTGAAGGAAGGCGAGGCGCTCTTTATCGAACACGCGAAAAAGGTCCGGCGCTACGGCGCGGCGGTGATCGTGATGGCGTTTGACGAAGCCGGCCAGGCCGACACCAAGGAACGCAAGGTCGAGATCTGTACCCGCGCCTATCGGATACTGACCGAACAGATCGGCTTTCCGCCCGAGGACATCATCTTCGACCCGAATATCTTCGCGATCGCGACCGGCATCGACGACCACAACAACTATGGACTCGATTTCATCGATGCGACGCGCGAGATCAAGGCTGCCCTGCCCCATGCACTGATCTCCGGTGGCGTCTCGAACGTCTCGTTCTCGTTCCGCGGCAACAATCCTGTCCGCGAGGCGATTCACGCGGTATTTCTGTACCATGCGATTCAGGCCGGCATGGACATGGGCATCGTGAATGCGGGCCAGCTGGCGATCTATGAGGACATTCCGGCCGAACTGCGCGCCGCGGTCGAGGACGTGGTCCTGAATCTGCACCCCGGCGCGACCGAAAAGCTGCTCGAAATCGCCGAACGCTACCGCGGCGACGGCTCGGCGGGCGCGGCAAAACCGGAGGAACTGGAATGGCGCAGCTGGCCGGTCAAAAAACGGCTTGAACACGCGCTGGTCAAGGGCATCGCGGACTTTATCGACGAAGACACCGAACAGGCGCGGCTGGAAGCCGAAAAACCGCTGCACGTGATTGAAGGCCCTTTGATGGACGGCATGAACGTGGTCGGCGACCTGTTCGGCGCCGGCAAGATGTTTCTGCCGCAGGTCGTCAAATCGGCCCGAGTCATGAAAAAAGCGGTCGCTTATCTGATGCCGTTTATGGAGGCCTCACAATCCGGCGAACGCCAAACCAACGGCAAGATTTTGATGGCGACGGTCAAGGGCGACGTGCACGACATCGGCAAGAACATCGTCGGCGTGGTGCTGCAATGCAACAACTATGAAGTGATCGACCTCGGCGTGATGGTGCCGGCCGAAACCATATTGCAGACCGCGCGCAAGGAAAACGTCGACATCATCGGACTCAGCGGGCTGATCACGCCGTCGCTCGACGAAATGGTGCATATCGCCAAAGAAATGCAGCGCCAGGGCTTCACGATTCCGCTGTTGATCGGCGGCGCCACCACCTCCCGCGCCCATACCGCGGTCAAGATCGAGCCGAATTACGCAGGCGCGACGGTCTATGTGCCGGACGCCTCGCGCGGCGTCGGCGTCGCCGGCAGCCTGCTCAGCGCCGACTTGCAGGCCGATTATGTCGCGGCGGTGCGCGCCGAATACCTTGAGGTCCGCGAGCGCCACAAAGGCAAGGAAGCGAGGACCCCGCATCACCCTCTGGAGGAAGCGCGCCGCAACAAACCAGCGTGGGACGGCCATGTCCCTGTCAAGCCGTCGTTCCTCGGCGTCCGGGTGATCGACCGCTTCCCGCTCGAGACCCTGGTCTGGTACATTGACTGGTCGCCGTTCTTTCAAACCTGGGAACTGGCCGGACGCTATCCGAAAATCCTGGACGACAGCGTGGTCGGCATTGAAGCACGCAAACTGTTCGACGATGCCCAGGTGATGCTGCACAAGATCATCAGCGAAGACTGGCTGACCGCACGCGCGGTGATCGGCTTCTTTCCGGCCAACAGCGACGGCGATGATGTGATCGTCTACGAAGACGAATCCCGCACGAAGGTCCGGGAAGTGCTGCATCATCTGCGCCAGCAGAACGTGAAGGCGCCGGGCCGGCCGAACTATTGCCTGTCCGATTTCATCGCCCCGGCAGGTCAAAGTATTGCCGATTATATCGGCGCCTTCGCGGTCACGTCCGGCATAGGCATCGAGGCCAAGCTTGCCGAATTCGCACGCGATCATGACGACTACAACTCAATCATGCTGAAGGCGCTGGCCGATCGCCTGGCCGAGGCCCTTGCCGAATACATGCATCTGGCGGTCAGAACCGATTATTGGGGCTATGCAAAGGGCGAAAAACTCGGCAACGAACAGTTGATCGAGGAGGCTTATCAAGGCATCCGCCCTGCCCCCGGCTACCCGGCCTGCCCTGACCATACCGAAAAGGGCAAACTGTTCGAGCTGCTGAACGCAACCGAAAACGTCGGCATCGTGTTGACCGAAAGCTATGCGATGCATCCCGCTGCCGCAGTCAGCGGCTGGTATTTCTCGCACCCGGAATCACAATACTTCAACGTCGGCAAGATCGGCAAAGACCAGTTGCGGGACTATGCCAAACGCAAAGGTATCGCCGAAGAAGTTGCAGAACGCTGGCTTTCAGCGCATCTGAACCACTAATAATAGTTCCAAAGTTCAGGGAACATTCTTCAAAACACCCTGAACCGAATACTGAATTCATCCCATGTCATTTACAGAAAAAACCGAACACACCCTCGAACGCGTTATGTACGCAAGCCGCTGGATTCTGGCCCCGATCTATGTCGGCATGAGCCTGGCCGTCGTTGCACTGTTTATCAAATTCTTTCAGGAACTTTACCATTTTTTGCCGTACATCCTGGAGATGAACGAATCGGACTTGGTTCTTAAACTGTTGACCTTGATCGACCTGACCATGGTCGGCAGCCTGATCGTGATCGTGATGTTCAGCGGCTATGAAAACTTCGTCTCGCGCCTCGATATCGACGAATCGACCGAAAAACTCGACTGGCTCGGCACCCACGACTACGGTTCTTTAAAAACGAAGGTCGCCTCATCGATCGTCGCGATTTCGTCGATTCATTTATTGAAAGTGTTCATGAACATCCAGGCGACCGATAACGACAAACTGTTGTGGTACGTCGTCGTACATCTGACTCTGGTCGTTTCGGCGCTGCTGCTCAGTATTCAGGACAAACTGAGCAAACACTGATGCGTCTCTTATTGCTCGGTACCGAAGGCTGCCACCTCTGCGAAGACGCGCAATCGATTATAACGGCGTGCATGAACGAGATCGCGCCGGATTGCAGCATTGAACCGATCGACATCGCTGAACAAACACAATGGCAGCCGGACTATGCGATCAAAATCCCGGTCCTATTGGAACCCGTAAGCGGCCGCGAGCTCAACTGGCCGTTTGATCATGATCAAGTAACCTATTTTCTACTTATATTTAAGACCGCTTCACCCTAATATAGCGCCATTTCCGCGGTGCCTGGTAAGCATTCCCTGCCGTCTTCATTCAAAATTTGATTCAATCGATTGCTTTGAAAATCGGTCATACTGGCTTTATCCGCATGAGCGGATGAGCTGAAGATAGCCGCCAGCAGACTGGTTTTTAAAATAAAACATAGGTACCCGAACAATAACCTTCAGGCGGCCTTAGCGATATCAATAGCCGCTGCACCAGGCGGCAGGCTGCCGGCCAAATCGAATTTGTTTGTCGCTCCGCGAATTCGGAATCTACAGCATAGCTTTTTTTGCCGAAGCTCTGGTGGCGGATTTATTGCTGACAGTTGTCATAACTCAATGTCGCAGGGCGTCCCATACAGCCAACGCACCGACCATCGTCAAAGGCAAGATGCCGATATGAAGCCTGCGAGAATTTTCCATTGTGTTTTTTCATGTCAAGTATATTTTTGATCTGAAACTGCTTTGGCACGCGTTCCGATCAACGGCGCAGTCAACATCGCGGTGATGATACCGACCGCGACAGTAAACCCAAACGCATGCACGATCTCTGTCGAACTGACCGCAAGCAGGCCGAAGGACAGCAAGGTCGTCAGGCCGGATAGGGTAACGGCCAGCGAGGTGCTGAGCCGCCTTTCGCCGGCAAGGAAAAAAAACGCCGCATAATCGACGCCGATCCCCAAGACCAGCAGCAAGGCAAACAGGTTGAATAGGCTGAACAGTTGATTGAACCAACCGGTCATCGCGAGCGCTGCCAGCGCCGAGACAAGCGGGATAGCCATCACGGTCGCAGCGCCGCGCCAGCCGAATTTGAAGCACAAGCCGGTTAACACCAGCGCGAATGCCGAGAACAGCAACACGCTGGCCCTGATCCGATAGCGCGCGAAAAGCGATGACAATTCTTCGACATGATCGACCCAGACAACGCCGGGTAATTGCTGTAAAGAGGTCAACGCGGCGAAGTCCTGGATTTGGCTCAAAGCCACGATGCCGGAACAGCGATCTTTTGCGCAGCCGAGCCATAATGACTGTTTGCCTTCATCGGCCATCACCAGCCAATCTTCCAGCTTCAGTGTGTTGCGTTCGGCATCTATAATGGCTTTCGCTTCGGCGGCGACGGCAGCGCGGTCAAAGCCAAGATTGGTCATGTAACGTTCGGCTAGGCCGGAATCGAAAAGTTTCTGTTTCACTAACCGATAATTGTTCCGCTGAGCTTCAGGATCGGGCCAGTAACGACTGAGACCTTCGTAAGACTTCAGTGCCTTGTTCTGCACCAATGTTTCGAGTTTTTCCAGCAACTGTTGCTCGTTGCGATGCCATTCCTTCTGATCCTTGCCAGAAACCAGAAAAAACTGGCTGTCCCTGACCTGCAAAAGCTGGCTGATTTTTTCGGCGCTTTGCAGCAATGCCGGCGGCGCGGACTGAAGCAGGCGCACATCGTCACGCGGGGTCAGTTTCCAAATCCCGGAGGCCAACACAATCAGCAGCGTAGGAGCAAGCCAACTGCGATTTTTGGCAACCCACGCGGGCCAATCACGTTCCCAAATCACGGCCAGCTTCAGCAAGGCAGGTTCATGCGCGAACTGAAACCCGGTCAACAACATTGGAAACAATAACACGACTGTCAGCCAGGCGGCGAACAGTCCAACCGCGGAAAACAACGCGACTTCCTGAAGGCCCGGAAACGGCGAAAAACCGAGGCCCGCATAGCTCAACAAATTGCTAATCAAACCCAGAAATAGCGCCGGAAAAATCGCGGCGAGTCCTTTGCGTGGATTCCAATCCCGTTCGCCGAAACTGTCGCAAAGATAATGCTGCGCGTAGTCATCTACCACGCCAATCAAGCTCGCGCCGAACACCAGGGTGATGATATGAATCTTGCCAAATACCCAGATACTGATGATCAAGGCAGCAACCAGACCGCTGGCGATCGCGGTTGCTGACAGCAACAACGGCCTGACGCTTCGAAATGTAAACCAAAACAATAAAATGATGCCGATGCTGGAGCCGGCACCGACCGTCGAGATTTCCTGCTTGGCCGATTCTGAACCGTAAGCGGTGAACAGTGGCAAGCCGGAAACCAGCAATTCGCCGCCAGCCTTTTTTATCTCGGCCGTCGCGTTTTGGGTCAGTTGCAGCAGATTTTCGAGCTTTTCCAGCGGCAACTGGCTGTTGTCGAGATCGGCCAGCAGCAACGCCCAAACCTTTTGCCCGTCCCGAAGCACCACGACACCCTGCTCCAGATTCAAATTGTTCGGTTTTTGCGAATTCATGGTGCGCCCGAACAAGAGCAGCGGATCGCGTTCCAGCATCGCGGCCTGCATCTGACCGACCGGGCTGTACAGCATTTCGAGGTTCTGGTCGAGCAGGGCTTGTGGATTCGTCTCCAGCAGATTGCGCGTTTTCGCATCGAGCAATTGATAACGATAAGCGAACAGTTGCTTGTATTGATTGACGGCCTGATCCTGCGAAATCTTCAACGTAATTTTGCCGAACAGCCCGCTGTCGCTCATCTGCCGCTCAAGCTTTCTGGCATTCGCGATCGCCGCCTCGGCACTGGCCGCGCCGCTGAGCCAGATCACCTTGCGGTTGATCAATTGACTATGCCGCTCGATAGCCTCGGCGATTTCGGGGCGTTGCTCGATTTTCGGCAATAATGCCAGAAAGCCAGTTTCGAGCCAGTCCCGGCTCAACGTTTTGAGGCCGAGGGCGCCGAGCAGCAGCATCCCAATCAGCCAGACACACGCGCTAACGCGGGGATGATAAACGTTCAAAATCGACTACCTGTGCGGGTGTCAAAGTTTCGGGATGGGTGATCTGTTCGAAGGTGATGCGAGTGAAATTGCCGTTCGCCTCGCGGATGTCGAGCTGTTTCAGTTCCTTGTCGCCAGTCAATTGCATGCCGGTGATGATCTTTTGCATTAACGGGTCCTTCGGTTGCAATTGCAACTGCCATGCGCCTTGGCCGTTCGCGCCGGCAATGGCGAAGCCTTCGTTCATCAACTGCAAATCACCGCCGAACATCGCGGTAAACACCCGGCCGAACGCAGGCGGCAGGTTTTGTTCGCCCTGCGTCGTCAATAAACGCGTCTGATTGACCAACAGCACCGAAGGCACCGGCGACAGCGTTTGCCAGATCACGCCCTGCTTACGGTGATAGGTAAACGTACCTGTTGAAATCAGCGGCTTTTTCAAGATTTTGATGTTTTTTTCCTGGCGGAAGCGGCCTTCGGTGATCTCGTTTTTGACCAGGCGCGCGCTGATGTCGACGAGCAGATCGGCCGCCTGACTGGCTTGCAGGGGCAGCAGTAATAAAATAATAGCCAACAATCTCACGGCGCCTTGACTCCCAATTTTTCGAACAACACCGGCGGCGACTCCAGGCACATTTCTTTATTCAACATATTCACCGCAACTTGAATCGTATGTCCCTTGACCAGTTTGACGCCGGTCATTGAATCGGTCATCAAATATTCGATCTTCAGGCGGTTTTCCCATTCGGCGATTTCGGCTCTGACCTTTACGTTCTGCCCGAACACAGCGGACTTCACATACCGGATACGCAGATCGATAATCGGCCAGGCATAGCCCGAATCGCGCATCGCGAGATAGTTGTAATCGATCCGGTCGAGCAACGCGCAGCGGGCGATTTCGAAATATTTGGCATAATGGCCATGCCAAACGATCTCCATCATATCCGCATCGTGAAAAGGAATTTTAAGATCGATTTCGGCGTGGTGAGTCGGTTTCTGCAAGTTAAATTTCCTGAAAGTAAAAGCCGAGAATTGCCGGCTATTTTATGTTAATTTGCCGCAACGCAGGAAAGAAACGTCATCGCATCGTCTTGCATGTCGAATGCCGTTGCGTTAGACTCCGGCGAATCCATAAAAGGAACCACCGGGCATTAACGAACCCGGCCGCCAACGATGAACTGATGCAAGAGGTATTTCATGCAATTTTTTCGGATGCAGTCACCGGAATACAGTTCCGATAGCCAGGACTTATCGATCAATGGCAATCTGGAGTATGTTTACCGCTTCCCCGGTGTCAGTTGTAACGCTTGCAAAGCAACCTATGGCGGTAGCCGCATTCTCGCCTTCGAGGCGCCGCCGCAAATCCGCAACGACCAACGCTTCCGCAGCCGCTGGCCGATTTCGGAAGAGGAACATGCCGCAATGCAGCAGGAAGTTGCCGCTTATCTCGATACCGATTTCGCGGCCTTCGAAACCTTCAGGCCGGGTGACAATTTTCAGCCCGCCTATTACGACAGCCCTTCGATTCCCCATACCGATTTTTTATGGCCGAACATCCGCAGCTTTGTCGTCTCGGCACGGATGAAGCAAATGGTGTTTGACGAGTTGGCCGGCGACGTCGAAATCGTTCCGGTCAGTCCCCGCAAAATCGGCAAACGCAACGGCTCGACATCGCCTTCCGCCCCCGACTCCGTCAATCCGGAAAATCATATTCATGGACCGGCAACGATCGAACCGTATTATCAGATTCTGGTGCGCGCAGTATCGGATTACCCGAAAGGCGGCGCGCCGATTTCGGTGTGCCCGGTATGTAGACACGAAGCGATCGATGACGAAAAACGCGAATTGGTCATGCGCGAAGAGATGTGGCGGGGGCAGCCGATTTTTTTGCTCAGAACGACGCTGTATGTTGTCGTAACCGAAGCGCTCGCCGAAAAAATCCAAACGTCCGGCGCGACCAATGTGGATTTCGTGCCGGTTTAGGATTTCGCCTAGAAAAAGGACATTTAACAGGTCATACAGTGCGGCCTGCATGGCGTTTCTTCTGGCGCTACTCAGCTTCCTGCATCGCAGCGCTCGACCTCCGACTAACTTAACACGTTTTCTTTAATTTATTTCCGGCTGAATCGCATGGGTTTTTATTAATGGCACGGGATCCCAATTCCGCACCGCCCAATCCAGCAGTTCCGAGCAAGATGCCTGCTCAAGCCGAACCGGCGGCTTTTGCTGCAACAATTGCAACAATTTAAACATCACGACGTTCGTACTCCGCAGGGTAACGGCTTCGGCCAGCGTTTGCTTGCTGAGCTTGTACCCATGGCTGTCGATGACGACCGGCACATGCAGGTAGGAGGTCGCCGGCAAACCGAGCAGTTGTTGCAGAAAAATCTGTTTGGGAGTCGAATCGACGAGGTCGAATCCTCTAACGACATGCGTGATGCCTTGCAAATAGTCATCGATTACGCAGGCGAGTTGATAGGAGACGATGCCCTCCTTGCGTTTCAGGATAAAGTCGCCATGCTCGGCCCCAAGGTTTTGGCGAATGAGGCCTTGCAGTTTATCTTCGAAGACAATGTCGCGCTCATCGCTTCTGATGCGCAAGGCGTAAGGCTGGCTGGATGGAATAACGGCACGGTTTCGGCACAGCCCCGGATAGATATCGTGCGAGACACCCACGCTGGCCAGCTCGGCCAGCATTTTGCGGCTACAAATACAGGGATAGACCAGGCCTTCCTGTTGTAACCGAACCAACGCCTGTTCGTAGTCAGCCAAATGTTGGCTTTCGTAATAAACAGGGCCGTCCCAATGCAGGCCGTAAGCGTCCAGGGTCTCTACTATGCTGTCGATGGCACCAGGTACATTGCGCGGGGTATCGATGTCGTCGATACGCAGCAGCCAAAAGCCGTGGCGGGCACGCGCATCAAGAAAGCTCGCAAGCGCCGTATAGAGAGAACCGAGGTGCAAGGGTCCGGTCGGCGATGGCGCAAACCGGCCGACATAGGGCTTAGTGTCCGCCACGGCGCGGCGAAAGATCAACCCATTTGTTTTTCGCGGATTTCATCCAGGGTTTTGCAATCGATGCACAAGGTCGCCGTAGGACGCGCTTCCAGACGGCGGATGCCGATTTCGATGCCGCAAGATTCGCAAAAACCATAACCGCCCGATTCTATCTCTTTCAGCGCTTCGTCGATTTTCTTGATCAATCGGCGCTCGCGGTCGCGGGTCCGCAGTTCAAGGCTGAATTCGGATTCCTGCGTGGCCCGGTCGTTCGGATCCGGAAAATTGGCCGCGTCATCCTGCATGTGGTGCACGGTGCGGTCCACTTCCTTCATCAACTCTGCTTTCCAATTTCTTAGAATGTTCTCGAAATGCTTTAATTGAGCATCATTCATGTATTCTTCGCCTTCTTGCTCCACATAAGGCGTAAAACTGAACGGCGATGCACCAACTTTAGAACTTTCTATCATCCAATAACTCCCAAAGGATAGGCTAAATAAATCCTACATTTTTAGCAGAATAGTTACGGGTTGGCAAGATTTATTGGTATCATCTGAATTTTAGAAACGAACGGCAACAGCATGAGCTTACGGGTAGCGGAGCGGATTTCGGGCATTCAGCCTTTTTATGTGATGGAACTGTTAAGGCGCGCCAAGGAACTGGAAGCAGAAGGCAGGTACATCATCCATATGGAAATCGGGGAGCCGGATTTTACGACACCCCAAACGATTCTGAAGGCGGCGATAGCTCATACCGCAACCGGCGATGTCAAATACACATCGGCAGCGGGATTACCTGAACTCAGAGAAAAAATCGCGGCATTCTACCGCCTGAAATATGGCGTGAAGATCCCGGCACGGCGCATCTTTGTGACACCGGGAGCAACCGGCGCCTTTTTGCTGGCATTGGGCGCAAGCCTGAATCCGGGCGAAGAGGTGTTGATGGCCGACCCTTGCTATCCCTGCAACGCTAATTACGTGCAGCTTTATGACGGTAAAACGCGCACGATCCCGGTCGACGCGTCCAGCCATTATCAATTGACCGCCGACTTAATCGAGCGCCATTGGTCGGCCAATACCAAAGGCGTATTGATCGCCTCGCCTTCCAATCCGACCGGCACGATGATTCCGCGCGCCGAATTCAAAAAAACGATCGCAACGACCAATCGGATGTGCGGCTGCTTTTATTCTGACGAGATTTATCATGGCCTCGTGTATGGCGCGCAGGCCGCAACCGCGCTCGAATTCAGCGACGAAGTCTTCGTGATAAACAGCTTTTCGAAATATTTCGGGATGACCGGTTGGCGTATCGGCTGGCTGATCGTGCCGGAAATCTTTATCGACGCGACCGAAAAACTGTCCCAGAACATCTTCATTTCAACTTCCAGCGATGCCCAGCATGCCGCGTTGGCCGCATTCGACGAATCCACACTCGCCGAACTGGAAAACCGGCGCCTGGAGTTCGGAAAACGCCGCGATTTCCTATACGACGCGCTGCTGAGGCTCGGTTTTGAGATCCCTATCAAACCGGAAGGTGCTTTTTATATCTATGCACGGTGCGCAAAATTCACCGACGACAGCTTCAAGTTCGCAATGGATCTGCTCGAAAGCGAAGGCGTCGCGGTCACCCCCGGCAAGGATTTCGGCACGCATGAGGCCCATCATGCCTTGCGCTTCGCCTACACGACCTCGCTGGACAGATTGGCGGACGCGATGCGGCGCCTGGAGCGCTTCATCAACAAAAAGTAACTCAAGACAGCCGCAACATCATTCCGGGCTTTATTTTTTCCTGTCATCTTCGGTCATCAACCGCGCCGCCAGCGCATGATCCGAAAACTTCTCCAGCGCATGGCCGACCTGATGGCAAATACCGCCCTGCGCCGCGTAATCGTTGCTGAAATCATGAATAAAATCCATCACGGTATGGTCGATCAGATAGCCGTTCGAGAAATCGAAAATGATCGTCTTGCCCTTTTCCAAAACTTCCAACGCCTGTTTTAACGGCAAGTAGTTCGAAAACAGCGCCGAACCCGACAGTTTGACGACGATCGTGTCGGGCCGGGTTTGTTCGATCGAAAAATGGATTTTTAACATATTTTCCAGCCATACGCCGCGTGCGATGTGGATGCCCAGTTTGACCGCGATGCCGAGCAGCACGCCGATCAGCAAATCGGTCGCCAAAACACCCAGCATCGTGATCACGAACAGCCCCAGTTGTTCCGCACCGATCGCCCAAACCTGGCTGAAGGTTTTGGGCGACGCCAGCTTGAAACCGGTATACACTAGCAGCGCCGCCAACGACGCCAGCGGAATGTTATGGATCAGGTGCGGAAACAGGGCGACAAACGCCAACAGAATCAGGCCATGAAAAAAATTGGCCCAGCCGGTTTTAGCGCCGTACTGGATGTTCGACGAACTGCGCACGATCTCGGCAATCATCGGCAAACCGCCGATGAAACCGGCGACAGTATTGCCTAAACCGACTGCGGCCAGGTCTCGATCAAGATCGGATTTGCGCTTATACGGATCGAGCTTGTCGACCGCAGTCGCGCTCAACAGGGTCTCGAGGCTGCCGACAAGGCAGATGCTGAGCACCGCGCTCCAAAACTCCAACGTCAGCGCCTTCGAATAATCGGCAAATTGGAAAAAAGACGACCATTCGTCGGGAATATCGACCAAAAAACGCGGCGCGATCGCATGCGCATGGTCGGCTTGTATCTCCGCGTCCGATAAGAATGGATGCCAATGTTCATGCTGCACGCCGAAAATCTGCCCAAGCCCCATGCCGGTCAACAGCACGACCAACGGCGCGGGAATCGCTTTTAATTTCGGATGTTTGAGCCGGGGCCAAAAAATCAACACCGCCAGCCCGCTGAGGCCGATGAAGGCAATCACCGGATCTGGATTCAACAAGCTGTGCGGAATCTGCGCGATCGTCGCGAAGATGCTGCCGGGTTCCGGACTCGCCCCCAGCATCACATGGCTTTGTTTCGCGATGATGATGATGCCAAGCCCCGCCAACATGCCGTGCACGACCGCGGGCGGAAAATATGCGCTGTACTGGCCGGCCTTATAAACACCCATCAATACCTGCAAGGCGCCGGCCAGCATGATCGCGGCGAGGGTATAACGGTAGCCGGCCAGCACATCGCCGTCGCCGAGCGTTTGCACCGCGCCGAGGATCACGACGATCAAACCCGCGGCAGGTCCGTTGATCGTCACATAAGAGCCGTTCACCCGCGATACCAGGAGGCCGCCGACAATCGCGGTGATAATGCCCGCCGACGGCGGAAAACCGGAGGCGACGGCGATACCGAGGCATAACGGCAACGCAATCAAAAACACAAAAAAACCGGCGAAAAGGTCGCTGCGCCAGTTTGTCTTTAAGGCATCCAGGCCGGTTTCGTGCGGCATTCCAGATTGCATAGTCATCAATAAACCTCGTTTTGGTGGATTAGGACAGTCCCTTGCAAAGTCGCACAGGCACTGGAATTTTTCTTACGGCTTGCCGCCAAGTTGGGCAATCATCACATCGGCAAATTCACTGCACTTGATCTCGGTCGCACCCTCCATCAGACGGGCAAAATCGTAAGTCACCTGTTTACCGGCGATCGCGGCATCCATCGCGCGGATCACCAAGTCGGCCGCTTCGGTCCAACCGAGGTAGCGCAGCATCATCTCGCCGGATAAAATCAACGATCCGGGATTGACCTTGTCCAGATCCGCGTACTTCGGCGCGGTACCGTGGGTGGCTTCGAAAACCGCCGCGCCGTTTTGGTAGTTGATGTTGCCGCCGGGCGCGATGCCGATGCCCCCGACCTGCGCGGCCAAGGCATCGGACAGGTAGTCGCCGTTCAGATTCAAGGTCGCGATCACCTCGAAATCGTCCGGGCGGGTCAACACCTGCTGCAGAGTAATGTCGGCAATCGCATCCTTGATCAGTACCCTGCCCGCTGCCAAGGCATCGGCCTGTTCCTTATTCGCGGCCGCTTCGCCCTGGGCGGCCTTGGTTTTTTCCCATTGCACCCAGGTGTAGGTCCGCTCGGGGTATTCCCGCTCGGCGAGCGCATAGGCCCAATTGCGGAACGCGCCTTCGGTATACTTCATGATGTTGCCTTTATGCACGATCGTCACGCTTTTGCGTTGGTTGACCAGGGCATAATCGATCGCGGCGCGCACCAGACGTTCGGTTCCTTCCTGCGAAACCGGCTTGATGCCGATGCCGGAAGTCGCGGGGAAGCGAATCTTCGCATAGTGCTTCGGAAAATGTTCCTGCAACAGAGCCAGAAAACGCTGGTTCTCCTCGCTGCCCTGCTCGAATTCCAGCCCCGCGTAAATGTCTTCGGTATTTTCGCGGAAAATCACCATATCGACCGATTCCGGTTTTTTAACCGGCGAAGGCACGCCTTTGAACCAACGCACCGGACGCAGGCAGACGTAAAGATCGAGCATTTGCCTGAGCGCCACGTTCAACGAGCGAATGCCGCCGCCGACAGGCGTGGTCAATGGCCCCTTGATCGAGATCAGATAATCGCGGCAGGCGTCGACCGTCGCGTCCGGCAGCCAGGTACCGAACTGGCGAAAGGCCTTTTCGCCGGCGAAGATTTCGAGCCAGTGGATCTTGCGTTTACCGCCATAGGCGCTCGCGACCGCCGCATCAAGCACGCGCACGGTCGCCCGCCAGATATCGGGACCGGTGCCATCGCCTTCGATATAGGGTATGATCGGATTGTCCGGAACGGTCAGTTTGCCGTTCTGCATAATAATCGGGCTGCCGCCGGGAGGCGGGATGAGCGTGGGACCTGTCATGACGACTCCTTCGAAATCGAATAAACTGACTGGATTGCCGCCGTTGGCATGGCTTGCGGCATTTGTAAAAAGCGCTGAACTCGCATCATAGCAAAAGGGAATGCATTTGTCTTACCTGAGATAACAAGATTGAAACGCTTATTTTTTGCCTTATGGCCCGATGCTGAAACGCGGGCAAAATGCGCCGCCGTGGCTTCCGTGCTCAAACAGGCCGGACGTCCTGTACACGCCGACAATCTGCATGTCACGCTGGTTTTTCTGGGCGGCATCGAAGATGCGACCGAAATGAAGCTGGTCGAAGCGGCGGCGTTGATAAATTTCCGCCCTATCACGATTAAATTTGCGGCGTTGAATTATTGGCGCAAACCCCGCATCATTTGCCTGACCGGTAAACCGGCAGATTCCGCGACCGTAAATCTGGTCGATCAACTGAATACGCTCGCGGCCTCATTAAGTATTCCGGTCGATGACCGACCTTATCAGGCGCATGTGACCTTGCTCCGAAAAGCCAACACCTTACCTTCCTTGACCTTTGAGCCGATAGTCTGGCAGAGCGATTCTTTTTGCCTGGTCGAATCCTGCGGAGGGTCGGAAGGCGTAACCTATCGCGTGCTGAAAACCTGGCGAACGCCTGAAACCGAACCGCATCCCGGATTAACACAGCCGGAAGGTGCGATTATAATCGACGACACATCTTCCGCTGACCATTCCTGAAACGCCATGCCCTATTTGAAACTAAATACCAATGTTGCCATCGAAGACTCGCAATCGCCGAAGCTGCTAAGCCAATTGTCCCAATTAGTGGCCAAGGAAACCGGCAAGCCCGAGCGCTATGTCTTGGTCGAACTAAACGCTGAAAAAGCGATGCTTTTTGCGGGCAGCAGCGACCCTTTAGCCTTTCTCGAATGCAAGAGCATCGGCTTATCGGCAAAACAGGCAAAGTCATTGTCCGCCGCGCTGAGTCAATTACTCTGGACAACGCTGACGATTCCACCAGAGCGGATTTATATCGAATTCAGTAATTGCCCGGCCGAATTCTGGGGCTGGAACGGCTCGACGTTTGATTAACGGAATATTCTGACGTCTTATTTTGTTGCATACCTGAACCGGGAGAGAACCATGAACGACAAAGAAATGGTCGCGCACCATGCCGCGCAAAAAATCAAAGAAGGAATGATCGTCGGTCTCGGCACGGGCTCGACCGCGAACTGTTTCATTGAAGCGCTCGCCAAGCGCCATCATCAGGAAGGCTTACAGGTCAAGACGGTCTCCAGTTCCGTGGTCAGCGCGATCAAGGCGCGCGAACTCGGCCTGCCGTTGATTGCGATCGAGCAATTGACCGGTCTCGACGTGTATGTCGACGGCGCCGATGAGGTTGCGCCGGACATGACGCTATTGAAAGGCCGTGGCTTCGATCTGGTGCGCGAAAAGCTTTTGGCCGGGGCGAGCCGGGAATTTTGGGTGTTGATCGATCCCGGCAAGCGTGTTAGCCGCATCGGCGAACGCTACCCAATCCCGGTCGAAGTGATTCCCTTTGCCTGGCAAATGGTCAGGGAAAGTCTCGCGGCTATTGGCGGCAAGGCCGAACTGCGGCAAACCGCAAACAAAGACGGGCTGGTGGTGACTGCGCACGGCAGTCTGGTGCTGGATACCGTTTTTGCGGAAACATTCGACAGCCACAAACTGGATACGGTGTTGAACGGGATTCCAGGCGTCGTTGAACACGGCATTTTCAGCCATCTGGCAAGCGCGGTGTTTTGCGCCAAGGATGGGCGTGTCGAAGAGCAAATTGCCTGATTGCTACGGGGCGAATCAATCGCCCCGTATTCACGAGGAACATAGCCAGTGACGCACTGCAAGATCGTGGAAGCGATCAAAAACTCTCTTTACCGGCAATCTTGCCTTCGCCGTCGACGGACACCGACCAATTGACGCCGGAAACCTTGATCGTAAAATCGTATTCCTCGCCCGGCCCGTTCGGATTGGCGACCTGAAGCGCTTCCTGTATTTCGTAAGCCGGAAACTCGGCCTTCAGATTATCCAGAGTTGCCGGCGGCAGCACACCCGAAGCATCGATCACTGGCGCACTGACAAAAAAATGTCCATTCATGCGGTAGTATTCAATCACGGATTCCTCGCCGTCCTTGAAATGTATTTGATACAGGTCCTGATTGAAATGCTTTTTGGTCAGGGCGCTGATATTAGTCGCATTCGGATGTTTCTTATATAACTGCTCAGTCACCGCGGCCGGCAAGCCGTCTTTGCCCAACGGCTCGGCATGCACGGAAAATGAAACCATCGCGGCTGCGGTCAGCAGCGATTTTAAGAAGATTTGACGCATATTTTCTACCCAATAATTTAATTATACTTATTAAAATGTTGCCGAATTGTAAAAAATAAACCCTACACTATTGCAGTTTATTATTTATCATAAAGCCGCCCGAATTATACCCAATATTCATCAAATATCGGAAAAGCAACATCATCCAATCGCTCACTCTATCTACGCCTTACCTTCTTAAACAATTTCGAACACCCATGCCGAATTCACCCCACGCCAAATCTGCCAAGCTAACCTCCGAACACTGGATTGCCTTTCTGAGTCTCGCCGGCATCGGCGTTTATCTGTTACTCCATTATGGGCTAGCGTTGATCGGCAGCCAAACCTATCGCCTGACACTATCGGCCGCGTTCGGGCCGGTAGCGTCGCCGTTTTTCGAGCAAAGCTTCGATTATGCCTTTGCACTGGCGCAATTGCCGCTGATCGCGGTGCTGGTATTGGGCGGCCTGCCTTTACTCTACCGTCTGCTCGTCAAGCTGCTGCATGGCGACCTGGGCGCCGATCTGTTGGCCGGAATTTCGATCTTGACCGCGGTATGGCTGGACGAATGGCTGGCCGGCAGCCTGGTCGTATTGATGCTATCGGGCGGTGCGGTGCTCGAAACCTATGCATTGCGCAAGGCGTCTTCGGTACTCGAAGCCTTGGCCAAGCGGATGCCGACAATCGCGCATAAAAAAAACGGCGACACGCTGGCGGACATTACGGTCGAAAAAATCCACATCGGCGATACGCTGTTGATTCTTCCGCATGAGATTTGTCCGGTTGATGGCACCGTACTCGAAGGTCAGAGCACGATGGACGAATCGTATTTGACCGGCGAACCGTATCTGATGTCGAAAACCGCAGGCTCCCAAGTTTTGTCCGGCGCGATCAACGGCGACGCCGCGCTGACGATACGCGCGGATAAACTGGCCTCGGATTCGCGCTATGCGAAGATCATGGAAGTGATGCGCTCCTCCGAACGCTACCGTCCGAAAATCCG
Source organism: Methylomicrobium sp. Wu6 (assembly GCF_035916875.1). Lineage (NCBI taxonomy): Bacteria > Pseudomonadati > Pseudomonadota > Gammaproteobacteria > Methylococcales > Methylococcaceae > Methylomicrobium > Methylomicrobium sp. Wu6. Next base: position 19,883 of record NZ_JAXUHN010000072.1, on the reverse strand, counting down.
CCGCCTTGGCGATCAGCTCGGCGCCTTGTACGCGCCGCTCGCACTCGCGATCGCGGCCATCGCCTGGTTCGACAGCGGGGAGGTCGTGCGCTTTCTGGCCGTGCTGGTGATCGCAACCCCCTGCCCTTTATTGATCGGCATTCCGGTCACGATTATCAGCTCTATCTCGCTGGCCGCACAACGCGAAATCATCATCAAGAATCCAGCGATACTGGAAACCCTGGGACTGTGCCGAACCGCCATTTTCGACAAGACCGGCACCTTGACCTACGGACGCCCGTCCTTGATTGACCTGAAGACCGAGACAGCGCTCGGTACCCACGAGGTTTTAACGTTGGTTGCAAGCCTGGAGCGCTATTCGAAGCATCCCTTATCGGGAGCCATTCTGAAAGCCGCAGAGAAGGCTGCATTGCCCTTGCTGCCCGTCACCGAGATCGCCGAACTGCCGGGACAAGGCATTTCGGGCATCGTCGCCGGCAAAAAAGTCTCGATCACCAGTCGTCATTCAATTGCCAAACAGTATCCCGAAACGCTTGAGCGCTTGCCCGAGATCACCGGCGGCCTGGAATGTGTCGCCCTGATCGACGGCCAGTATGCAGCGACCCTGCAGTTTCGCGACGAAGTGCGCGCGGACAGTTCCTCATTCATCAATCATTTACAGCCGAGCCATTTGTTCGACAAGGTAATGCTGGTGTCGGGCGATCGGGAGTCCGAAGTCCGCTATCTGGCCGAACAGGTCGGCATCGGGCATGTTTATTTCAGTCAAAGCCCCGAACAGAAACTGGCGCTGGTCAGGGCCGAAACCGGCAAGGCCAAAACGGTCTTTCTCGGCGACGGCATTAATGACGCCCCGGCGTTGACCGCCGCGACGATCGGTATCGCGTTCGGGCAAAACAGCGACATCACCGGTGAAGCGGCCGATGCGGTGATCATGGACAGTTCACTGCAGAAAGTCGACGAACTGTTTCATATCGGCGAAAGGATGCGCAAGATCGCGCTGCAAAGCGCGATCGGCGGGATGGCGCTGAGCGTTGTCGGCATGGGGGCGGCAGGCATGGGTTATCTGAGCCCTGTCGCCGGCGCCCTGGCACAGGAGCTGATCGATGTACTCGCAATTTTGAATGCGCTGCGGGCCGCGTTGCCGCCGAAAACGTTGTCCGATTTTTGATCCAAATTACCTATCGTTTCCCCCTTCAGTCCCGATCAATCATAACCATAAGCGCGGGGATCTCTGTAGTCGTTGGCATTGTACTTGTAAAAGCGAATGTCCTCCGACGCACGCGCCAGCTTTTGCTTCAGAATCTGCCGCTCCCGCCAATCCAGACGGCCATCGCGCTTGAAACGGCGTTCTACCCGCTCGATACGATTCTGCTGCCGCGCCAATTGATCGTATTCGTAAGGCGTCAACAGCCCCTTCGCGAGACCTCTTTCGATACGCCGATGCTGCTCGCGCTGCTCGGCATTGACCCTGCCGCCGTGGCCGTGATAATCCCGATAATACGCATCAAAATGCGCCTCGGCGGTGCCGATCAAACTCAAACCGGCCAACAACGCCAAAATCTTTATCATTTTCATGATCTTTCTCCTCAGTTGATGACGACGATAGAGTATCCGCGGCAAGTTGAATCCAGACTGAACGATTTTAAAAATGATAGAATGCCGCGCGATGAATGCGATCAACACCCCACCCAAAATTTATACGGTCTCGGAACTGAACCGCGAAGCCGCGCTGGCGCTCGGCGAACATTTTTTGATGGTCTGGGTCGAAGGCGAAATATCCAATCTCAGCGCGCCCTCGTCCGGCCATCTGTATTTTTCGTTGAAAGACGCGGGCGCACAGGTGCGTTGCGCGCTATTCAAAAACCAGCAGCGCGAGCTGCGCTGTAAACCCGCCAATGGCATGCAGGTTTTGCTCAGGGCTGAGGTCAGCCTGTACGAACCGCGCGGCGATTATCAATTAATCGTCGAACGGATGGAGGCGGCTGGCGACGGCGCCTTGCGGCGCGCTTTCGATGCGTTGCGGCTGAAACTGTCCGAAGAAGGCCTGTTCGACCAAGCGCGCAAAAAAAGCCTGCCTCCCTTGCCTAAAGCAATCGGCATCATCACCTCGCCGACCGGAGCGGCGCTCAGGGACGTGCTCAGCGTCTTGAAGCGGCGATTCCCGGCGATTCCGGTGATCGTGTATCCGACGACCGTTCAAGGCGCCAATGCCAAATTCGAAATCGCCGAGGCGATCAAAACCGCCAACCGGCGCGCGGATTGCGATGTTCTGATCGTGGCGCGCGGCGGCGGCTCGCTCGAAGACCTGCAAGCCTTCAATGAAGAAATCGTCGCCCGCGCGATGGCCGCGAGCGCGATTCCGATCGTCTCCGGCATCGGCCACGAAACCGACGTAACGATCGCCGATTTCGCGGCGGACCTCCGCGCCGCGACGCCTACCGCGGCGGCCGAACACGCCACACCGGATCAGCAACAATGGCTGCACGGCTTCATGCAATACGAGAAACGTCTCGAACAATGCTGGCAGCGCAAACTGATCAGAACTCGGCAGAGCCTGGACTGGCTGGACAAGCGCCTTGCGCAGCAGCATCCCGGACAAAAACTGCGGCGCAATGCCGAGCAGTTGGAAACATTGAAACGGCGCCTGACCCAAAGCCTGTTGAAAAAACAGCAACATCAGCGTCATCTGCTCGCCGTCCAAAGCGCCAAATTAGCGCGGTTCAATCCTGCCATCCGCATCCAAAGCCAACAACAGCGGCAACAGTACCTGACTCAGCGACTGCAACGGGTGATGCAACATAAACTCGCGCAGAGCCGGCTCAAACTGGCGAACACCAGCCAGACACTGCATGCGGTCAGCCCGCTTGCGACATTGAACAGGGGCTATGCGCTGGTGACGATGCCGGATAGTGGCAACATCGTTCGCTCGATCCGGCAGCTCGCGGTTGGCGACAGGATTCGGACGCGGATTGCGGATGGGCAATTTGTCAGCGAAATCGTTGACTTGTAATCTGAATGCCGAGTAACGTTACTGGAGCCTCTACTATTTCTTCCAGAATTCGGGTAAAAACAGAATGATGATCGAGAAGATCTGCACCCGACCGAGCAGCATCGTAAAACTGCACACGGCCGTCTGAAAATCGGTCAAGCTTGCATAATTGGTCGCAGGACCGACCTGATTCAAACCGGGACCGGCGTTGTTGAAGAGGGCGATCACCGCGGACAAGGCGCTGATAAAGTCCATGCCACTCAGGAGCAGCGTGAACACCAGGATGACAATGCACATGAAATATAGAAAAATGAAGCCGGTCACCGAGGTTACGATCGAGTTGTTAATCACATGATCGCCGATTTTCAACGGTTTTATCGCCTGCGGATGGATGAATTTGAACAATTCCAGGCGCGCCTGTTTCAACAGAATGATCGTGCGAATCATCCGGATGCCGCCGCCGGTCGAACCGGAGGAAGCTGAAAGACAACTCAGAAACAACATCCACATCGGCACGAAAATCGGCCATTGATTGAAATCCTGGGTCGCAAAACCGCAATCGGTCGCGATCGTGACCAGATTGAACGTCGCATGACGCAGTGCGGTCCAAAAATCGGCATAGGTGCCATTCTGCCACAAGACCGAAGCCGCCAGCACGCAACTGCCGAGCACCAACGTCAAAAAGGCCCGCGCCTCCATATCGACCGCATACGGCTTAAATGAAAGTTTCCGTATCGCAATAAAGTGGGTCGCAAAATTGATGGCTGCAATCAATTGAAAAACGGTAAGTACGATCTCGATAGGCAACGAGTTAAAAAAACCGACATTCTGATCATGCGTCGACATGCCGCCGAGACTCATCGCCGCGAACGCATGGCATACTGCGTCGAACCAGCTCATGCCGGCCAGTTTCAACGAAAAAATACACGCAACCGAGATTCCGGCATAGACCATCCATAACGCTTTTGCTGTCTGCGCGATACGCGGCGGCAAATCCGACTCCTTGACCGAACCCGGCGTTTCGGCGATATAAAGCTGCATTCCACCGATGCCCAGGATCGGCAAGATGGCGACCGCGAAAATGATGATGCCCATCCCCGCGATCCAGTTCAGTTCATGGCGCCAGAGATTGATCGACATCGGGATCTGATCGAGACCGCTCATCAGGGTCGCACCGGTCGTCGTCAGGCCCGAGGTGACTTCGAAATACGCATCGACAAAACTCATGCCGGGAAAATAATAGAGCAGCGGCAGGGTGCAAAAGATCGGAGTCACCGACCAGGTGATCGCGACCAGTAAAAAACCGGTCTGCCGCGATACCTTTTTCGGGACGCGCAGGGTCGGAAAAAACAGCAGCGCGCCGATCAGCAAACTGGCTAACATACCCTGGAGAAAAGCCGATGTCGCTCCGTCTTCGGCCAAAAAAGAAGTGATCAGGCATGTGGACATCAGAACGCTGAAGCCCATCGTGACCAAGCCGAAAATATGCAGGATCGTCAAAATCATGGAACTGACCGCATCAGGCTTTATTCAGCGGCTGGAAGATCTTCTCGATATTGCTGACCAGCTTTTTGTCCATTGCAAACATCACCACATGATCGCCTTCCTCGAAAATCACGTCGTGATGGATCGGAATCACCTCGCCGTTTCGTATCAGGGCCCCCATCACGATGCCGGGTGGAAAATGAATGCTGTCAACGCGCCGACCGACCACCGAATTCGGATCATTATCGCCGGTGTAATGGGCGACCGCCTCGATCGCTTCGGCGCTGCCGCCGCACAACGAACGCACCTGCACCACATCGCCGCGGCGCACATGCTTCAAAATGCTGCCCAGCGTTTCCTGGTTCGGCAGTACCGCGACATCGATATCGGTATCGGCCAACAATTTCTTATACGATTTATGATTCAATAGACAGATCGATTTGCGTACGCCTAGGCTTTTCGCGAGCGACGCGGAAATGATGTTGACGCCGTCATTTTCGGTAATCGCACAGAACAGATCGGTGCTGCCGACCGATTCATCGATCAGCAGGGTTTCATCGGCGCAATCGCCGTTCAACACGACCGTTTTTTCCAGTTCATTCGCGATCTTGTTCGCGCGTTTCGGGTTGATTTCGATGATCTTGACCTGATGGTTGCTCTGCAGCGCCAGCGCGAGGCGTTTGCCAACATGGCCGCCGCCGGCGATGATGATCCGTTTCAACGGCGCTTCCAGTTTATGCAGCGATTTCAAAACATGCCGAACCTGCTCGCGCGGCGCGACCAGAAAAATCTCGTCGCCGGTTTCGATCACCGCGTCGCCATTCGCGACCAAGGGCTTGCCATTCCGAAATATCGCGACGACACGAATTTTTACATCGGCCAAATGATCCTTGAAGGATTTGATTTTTTTGCCGGTTAAAAAGCCGTCAGGAACCACTTTGACTGAAAACAGCCGCACCAGGCCGCCCGCGAAATCGGAAATATGCAGCACCCCCGGAAACTCGATCAGATTGCGAATCGATTCCATCACGATCTGCTCGGGACTGATCACAATGTCGATCGGAATGCCGGACTGACTGAATAGATTCGGATTTTTCATATATTCGATCGCACGCACTCGGGCGATCGTTTTCGGACGGCTGTACAGCGTGTTGATGATCAGACAGGCCAGCATGTTGGTCTCGTCGCTGTCGGTCACTGCGATCACCATATCGGTGTTGTGCACGCCGGCCTGTTCGAGCACGCAGGGATGCGCGGCATTGCCCGCGACCGTCGCAATATCGAAACGCTGCTTCAAGGAGTCGAGAAGCTCGGGCTTGAAATCGACTACCATGATATCGTTTTCTTCACCGGCCAAGGCCTCGGCGACCGACGAGCCGGTCACCCCCGCTCCGAGAATGAGGATCTTCATAATTGGTTTGTTTAAAATAACTCGCTGAAATAGGCGGACTATTATAAATATCGCCTTAAATATTTCATTAAAATTATGCCGATTGAAGAGAGCCGCATCAATATGCAATATTGATTATTCATATGAATCAATCGCCTGTTAAAGACCAGACGAAAGTATTATGCACTAAGGATCATCATTAATGATGTTAAGCGATGTAACTCGATGCGGATTTATTGCCGACAGAGTAAAATTCTCGCCTTCGCTCGAGCAATGAAAGGAGGGCTTGTGCCTTCTTCATAATTGTTCTTTTAGATCGACAGGATGGCGTTTATTTCCGCAACCGCCTCGATTAACTTAGCAGGAGAAATACCAATGCGGGCGAGTTCGTATCACCTCGGCAAGCGATTATGTTTTGTGATTGCTTTTATCGGCGCGGTCTTGTTTATCGGCCATGAACTTGAGCTGTATCTGCCTGATCTTGAAATTTGGGTAGGAAAACTGGGTGTTTTCGCACCGCTGGGCTTCATCGCTTTATTTGTGGTCTTGTCTCCTTTTTTTGTTTCAGTCGATGCGCTCTGTTTTGCGGCGGGTTTATTATTCTCCCTGGGGGCCGGAGAACTTTATGTTATCATCGCCACCTATGCGGCCGCGGCAGTTATTTTTTTTATCGGACGTTATTTATTACGAGAGCGAGTCTTCGCCTTCATCAAAAAACATAAATTGTTTTCAGTGCTAGATGCGTTGCTCGTTGACAATGCGTTCAAGCTGATGCTTCTCTTGCGTCTTACGCCGGCACCTTTCGCTTTGTTGAGCTATACTTTCTCTGTCACGCAAGTCGAGTTCTGGCCTTATCTGTTTTCTACGAGCGGCGTCTTGGTATATAACGTCAGCCTGGTTTATTTCGGTTACACCGCGAAGCATTTTGCCGGCTTGATGTCCGAACGGCTTCAGCCAGGCAGCACTTCATATCCGCTTCTGATCATTGGCATGCTGCTATTATTGCTGCTACTGATCTTTGCGGCAAGAACGGCAAATAAAACATTAAAGCGATTAAATTTAGATAAATCCGAGTAAAACTTCGAAATAAAATCGGTTTTGGATTTTTTTGTGATTGGTTCCTTATGTCTAGCAAACAAAACAAAAAACTCATCGTTAAAGTACTCATCCTCGGCATCGTGATCGCCATTCTGAGCTATTTATTTCACCCCGACGTTGGGCAATTCAACCTGACGATCAACGGTAAACCGGTCGCCGACCCACTGATACGATTTGCCGCCATCCCAACATTCCTGGCATTTTTAGGCATTGCCATCCTGCTATCGGTATTGATATTTCTTGGTTTCAGTCTACTGATGTTTCTGATTGCGCTAGGTTTTGCATTGACGGCTACCGTTATCATTGCACCTTATTTCTGGCCCCTGCTGGCAATCATTTTTCTAATCATCGCACTGGCAACCCTGCGTCACGACAATTCGGAACCTCATTAAGCGCTTGCCTCGCCGTTCAGGGAGCATTAAGTTTAGCGACTGATAATAGCATTCAATTTATTAAAGGCTGCTGTCTCGACAAAGATCGCCTTCGCACAAAGCGCAGCCCGTCAATATTATGCTTTGTCCCCTGCGGGCCATTAGCCGATAAAGAGCGCCCCACGGCAGTGTTTTTTATTTCACCGTACTCTCGTCATATTATGAAAAAATTCTACACATTCGGAAAAATCGCCTCGCTAACAACGGTAACCTTGATTTCAGGATGCTTGGGCGGCCTTGGCAATAACAACGGTTACTCTGGCGGCGGTTACCCCAACCAGGGCTATCCGAATACCGGTTATCCCAACGCAGGCTATCCTTACGGCGGTTATCAAAATAATGGCGCCCAGACCGGAAACAGCCCGCTCGGATCGCTGCAAGGCGCGCTGATCACGGCGATCATTCAAGGCATGGCGGGCAGTGTTTTGAATGGGCAAATCGGTTCACAGCTCGCGCCTGCCGATCAAAATTTCCGGCTTCAGCAATTGGGCAGCCTGTTGCAGGCGGGCTCGGTCAATCAGACACAGCAATGGCTTAATCCGCAAACCGGAAGTCAAATCTCGATCAGTCCGGTCGGCCAGCTCAGCCTGAATGAGCAAACCCAGCAACAATGCCAGAATCTCGAGGAGACCATAACCCTGCCGGACGGGAAAAAGATCCGCGAAAACCGGGTTGCTTGTGTCGCTCCCCAAACGGGAAAGTGGAATTTGGTAAAATAAAGTCCTCAGCCGGCAAGGCAGAGAACAAAGGCGGGGTAAAATGTTGGGTCTACATCCGCCTTTCCTCTTTGAGCGTCCATTTACCGGCCATATCTGTGGTTTTTGATGATATGTCGCCTCACAGTGGACGCTTTTTTCCGATTAGCCCGGGTTAAATAATGGTTTATTTAGCTGGATAAATAAGCTTGTTCTTGAGATCGAAGAAAGTGCTTTTAACTTTATCCCAAGCTGCCGCTGATTTTTTAGAATGAATAACGTCTTTCATATCGTCGATGGCGGTATAAAGCAACTTATAGTCATCCTGAGTTCCATAGCCCAAAGTTTGAGCCAATTGCAATTCATTTTTCGCCTCCTGGGTCAATTTCAGGATTGCATCACGGCTGGCCTGCTGCGATAAATCCTCTTTATGTTCCAACTCCGAGGCTTCGGTCAACAACGCTTCCGACCGCAGCACCGGCAACGGGATGATTTCCGTGGTTTTAACCAACATGTTCAGAACATCATACAAAGCCGCTTCGGCTTCATCCCTTTTGCCTTTGTCGATGAGAGCGGATGCATCTTTGATAGCCGCAGGGAATGTGCCTAAAGGAATGCTCGTCGTTGTAATGCGCACTTCACTGACCAGTTGTGCCAACATTTTACGGGCATCCTGAACTTTGTGCTGGTCAAGAAGAGCGCCGGCTTGATCGAGCAAATTTTGCACTTGTTTGACGTCGGTGCCGTGATCGCTTGTTGCGAAATCCTCAACATCGGCCTCCACATTGGCCGGTATTAATTTGAGTGCAGGATATTTTGCCAAAACAATACCCAGCTTACCCGAAACTTCTTTCAATAACGCCATCGCTTTTTTGCCATCCTGCTTTTGCAGCGCCAATAGAGCGTTTTGAGTGCCGGTAATAGATTCCAACGCTTCATGCTCTATTTGCACTTGCTTTTCACCCAGCAATTTACGCTTAGCCGCCTGAGTCTCTTTGCTTCCGGCTGTTGCCGAAGAAACTGCCGCTGCCGGCGTAGTCTGCGCCGCCGATACAGGCTGTACAATGCTGGCAGCCGAAGTTAATACCATCACAATCGTTGCGGCGGATTTTTTCAATTTATGACTATTCATGCTTTACCCTTCAATTAAGTGACTCAACCGATAAGCCGACCGATCAATCCATTTTTTAATCCTCGAATTGGCTCAAACCGAGGTTGATCAGTAATCCCAAACAAAATAAATAAAGAGTCTCACAACTCAACATGAAAAAAGCAAACTCTATGCCAATAATATGCATCGTTTACAAGGCGGCGAGTTCTATTTGACGTGTTGTTCCGAAAAGCCTTGAACGACATTGTTTTCGTTCAGGAATCGGCACGTTTGCTTACTTTGGTATCCTCTCGCGAAAGCATGACCAGCCCGGTAAAATGCACTCGCCACGGGTTGAATAAACTTGCCGCAGCGGTTGTTTACCACCAGAGCCCGGCGAACATTTCCCCCAAACTTTAAGTTAAGTCACCATAACAATTCACTCTTGTTTGGGATTGCGGGTCCTCCGCACGCAATACTGCGGCCGTACACTCGATAATTATATTCAGGTGGGCAAGCAATGGACTTTCCGCTCCGAGCTGAGTATCATGACGCGGCTGAAGTTTTCATTTTTTAGAACAGCTTGCCGGCGCTTCCGGCTCGTTTACATCGAGAATAGATTTTTAAATTTATCGCTGTAGAACGCTGATTCAAAGGCGCCTTCTTGCATTCCCAATTTTTTCGCATCCAATTTATTTGATAAAACCAATCGCCATGACCGAGTCGCTGCTGTCAACCAAACCCATTCCAAACGCGGAACGCCTGATCATGGCGCTGGATGTGCCCAGTTTTGAAGAAGCGCGCCAGTTGGTCGAGTCGCTCGGCGACAGTGTCGTGTTTTACAAGGTCGGGATGGAATTATTCATGTCGGGCGATTATTTCGGTTTTATCGAATGGTTGAAACAACGCAACAAAAAAGTCTTTGTCGATCTGAAGTTTTTCGACGTACCCGCGACTGTTGGCCGCGCAATCAAGGCATTAAGCAGCAAGGGTGTCGATTTTGCGACGATTCACGGCAATGACGCGATCATGGAAGCCGCCGCCAAGGATAAGGGCTCGCTGAAAGTGTTGGCGGTGACCGCATTGACCAGCCTTGACCGCGGCGACCTGAACGACCTGGGCTTTCAATGCGACGTGCGCGAATTGGTGCTGTCGCGCGCCCGGCGCGCCTTGCAGCACGGCTGCGATGGGGTTGTCTCATCGGGGCTCGAAGCGCCGATGCTGCGCGCGGAACTGGGCCAGCGCCTCCTAGTCGTTACGCCGGGCATCCGGCCGGTCGAAAACCGCGAGGAAGACGATCAAAAACGCGTGGCGACCGTCGAAACCGCCTTCCAAAACGGCGCCGATTATATCGTCGTCGGCCGCCCGATTCGTGACGCCGAAAATCCGAAAACGATGGCCGAAAAAATTCAGCGCCAGATTCGCGAGCAATTCCAGTAAATCCGTGCCGCTGTGTCGGCGGAATTTTTTTGAACCTTCCGGTTTGTATCTTGCCGGCCCTGTGGTAATGTAGGCAGGTTATGGTACTTGATCCCGCCTTCCCTACCTCCTATCCAGTAGCCTTTATGATGGGCTTCCTTAGCAGCGTGCATTGCATTGGCATGTGCGGCTCGATCATCGGCACATTGACGCTCAGCCTCGACGCCGAAATCCGCACCAATAAAACCTCGCTGATCCCTTACGTTTTCAATTACAACGCCGGCCGTATCACCAGCTACGCGCTAGCTGGCGCGTTGGCTGGCGTAATCGACCTGATCATGCTGTCGATAGGCCAAGTTGACGGCTACCGCCTTCTGCAAATTCTCTCCGCGATGATCATGACCGCCTCGGGACTTTATATCGCCGGCTGGTTTCCGCGTTTCGCTTATATCGAAAAAGCCGGCTTGCATTTCTGGAAGCTGATCGAGCCATACGGACGCAAACTGATTCCGGTCAAAAACCGGTTGCATGCTTTTTTTTTCGGCATGGTTTGGGGCTGGTTGCCGTGCGGCCTGGTCTATGCGGCGCTGGCCTTAGCCGCAACCGCCGGCAGCGTTACGCACAGCATGCTGACGATGTTTTTTTTCGGACTCGGCACTTTACCCGCCGTAATGGGTGTCGGTATAATGACGGGGTTATTGACGCGGTTATCCAGATTGCGCTATTTCAAGCAGGCGGCAGGCCTGTTCATGATCGTGCTCGCACTGTTCGCCGCGCTGCCGTGGCTCAACCCGATGGCATACACGGCGCATTCCGCAATTCATTGAGAGGATCAGCTTATGAACCCATTTAGTTCGATCATTGGACAGTCCCCGGCATTGGAATCTTTATTGCGTAGCGCCAGCATCGTGGCGATGACCGATGTTACGATTTTGATCAAGGGCGAAACCGGCACCGGCAAGGAAGTGTTGGCGAACGCCCTGCAAAAAGCCAGTCCGCGGGCGAATAAGCCGTTCATCACGCTGAACTGCGCGGCACTGCCCGAAAGCCTGATCGAATCCGAATTATTTGGCCACAGGAAAGGCGCTTTCACCGGCGCGATCGCAAATCAGCAAGGCCTGTTCCAGGCGGCCGACGGCGGTACCCTATTTCTCGACGAAATCAATTCGTTGCCGGTTTCCATTCAGGCCAAATTGCTGCGCTTCCTGGATTCCGGGGAATGTCTCGCGGTCGGCGATACCAAGCCTTACAAGGTCAATGTGCGCGTAATCGCCGCGACTAACAGCGATCTCATCCAGCAAATTGTGGCAGGAGAATTCCGCCAGGATCTGTATTTCCGACTGAATGTAGTGCCGATGGAACTGCCGTCGCTGGCGCAACGACCTGAAGACATCGAACCGTTGATCAAACACTTTTTGGCAGTATTCTCAAACACTCATTCGATCGATCCGCCAACATTCAGTCGGCAATCGCTCAAAGTTCTGAAGGCCTACCCGTGGCCCGGCAATATCCGCGAATTGCGCAATTTGTGCGAACGCCTATGCATCCTGCTGGCAGGCAAAAAGATCGAGCCAGAGAATCTGCCATTTGAATTTACCCGCGGCTTTAGCGAGGAACGCAACATCGAAACGGGCTTCAAACTTCCAGACGGCGGCGTACAACTGGATACACTGGAAGCCGATCTGATCTATCAGGCTTTGAATCGCACCCAAGGCAACCGTAGCCAATCGGCGCGACTGTTAGGTCTGTCCCGGGATACCCTGCTTTATCGGATGCGTAAACACGGCTTTGCCGCACAGTAAAATCCTACGGTATTAGCCTTTGCCCCAATCATTTTCGCGGCAAAGGCAGGGCAGCCCCCTCATGGCGACAAGCACCTGACCCACTGTACGGTAATATTGTCGCTCTTGCCATTGGCGCGCAACAGTGACAGCTTGGCCGCTTTTCCCAGTTCGTTGATGCCGCTGTCAGGCTGCGCCAGTTGCAACAATTCCTGAGCTTTCACGTTCTCCCAAAATCCGTCGCTACACAGAACGAAGGTATCTCCCGATCGCGCAGCAGGGTAGGCATTGATCTCGCTCTCGTGCCCCTTCGCCACATTGATGCTGCGCAATAGGCAATTCTGTTCCGGATGGCCGCCCATTTCGATTTCGGTAATCTTACCCTCCTCGAGCAATCCCTGCAAAACCGAATGATCCCGGGTCCGCCAGACGATCTCGCGCGGATTCAGCCGGTAAACCCTCGAATCGCCGCAATGCGCGGTCAAAACCCGCTTTTTATCGAGATAAAGGATCGCACAGGTCGTGTGCGCTCCAAGCGCCAGCGGATCATCCTCGAACAGATTTCTCATTTCCTCCACCGCGGCGTCAATCCATAACGACATCGCAGCCGCCGGTCTGGCATCTATTAAACCAGCATAAGCGTCCGCATTTTTGATCAATCCGTGACAAAAGAAGCGCGACGCTTTTTCGCCGGCCTGATGCCCGCCGAGACCATCCGCGACAACAAACACCGCAAAATCGTCGTCGACGCGATAGGCCATGCAGTCCTGGTTGATTTCCCTGTCGCCCTGCGATGTCAGTTGATGATAAGCCAGTTTCATGCGCAGATTTATCGGATTGGAAGACGACTTTGCAGCATCAATTGTTTCAAATCGCGAACCGCCTGATCGAGTCCGCTGAACAAGGCCCTCGAAACGATCGAATGACCGATGTTCAATTCGACGATTTCGGGAATCCGGCAAATGGCCTGAACGTTATGATAATTCAGGCCGTGACCGGCATTGACCTGCAAGCCGGCACGGTGGGCCAGGCGCGCGCCCTGGCGGATGCGTTCCAATTCCTGAGCGCGCGCGGCGGGATTTTGGGCGTCCGCATAGCTGCCCGTATGCAATTCAATGACCGGCGCGCCGGCTTTGACCGCCGCTTCAATCTGCGCTTCCTCCGCGTCGATAAACAGCGAGACTTCGACGCCTACCGCCGCCAGCCTGGCGCAGGCAGATGCAATATGGGACAAATGACCGGCAACATCCAGGCCGCCTTCGGTGGTCAACTCCTCGCGTTTTTCCGGCACCAGACAGCAAGCGGCAGGTTTGAGTTTTTCCGCGATGCCGACCATCTCATCGGTCACTGCCATTTCCATGTTCAACCGGGTCTGAATCATCTCTTTCAATAAAAACAGATCGCGGTCCTGCATATGTCGGCGATCTTCGCGCAGATGCGCGGTAATGCTGTCCGCGCCGGCCTGTTCGGCAACCAAGGCCGCCTGCACGGGCTCCGGATACACCGTGCCGCGTGCCTGGCGCACGGTTGCGATATGATCGATATTGACCCCTAATAATATTTCTCTGTAGTCCATTGTGTTATAAACGTTTAATGACTTCATTGAGGACCTTGCGGCTATTCAGCGGCTTGCCGTGAAGCAATTGATCCAACACCCGCCTCAGCAATACTTTCGCCTCGGCCAATACTTCCGCGTCGGCGAAATTCCGGAGCTGCATGGCCAACAAGGTTTTTCCTGAATAAATTCCAGCTTCAGCCTCGATCGGACTCAGGTCGGCATCAAGGCGATATCTTTTAGCTGAATCGACCGGCTTGTCGTGATAAACATCGTAAGCAAGATGAAGCCCGTAACCGGTCTTCTCGATCAAATTGAGTTCGAAATTTCTTAACAAGGCTTCGAGTCCCCCTTCCCGCTGCAAATCGATCAGACACTGCCGATAATCTTCAAACAATTCCGGATGCGGGTCGTCTTTGTACAAAAAAGCAGTGATCAATTCGTTCAGATAAAATCCGCAATACAATGCAAAACCGCTAACCGGCTGAAACTGCCCGGATAATTCGACATCGGTCAGCGTCTTTAACTCCGCCTTGCCGAGAAAGGCCAATCGTAAAGGAATAAAGGGTTGCAGTAAGCCTTGCGATTTCGATTTGGCTTTCCTGACGCCTTTCGCCAGGACCGAGATTCTGCCGAAATCGCGGGTAAACGCCTCGATGATCAGGCTGGATTCGCGGTAGTTGCGCTGCTGAAGGATATAGGCGGGCTGCTGATAAACACGGTTTTCAGTCATTAAATCCAAGGCTGTGCAGCGCGCGTTCGTTATCGGACCAGCCTTTTTTGACCTTCACCCAGAGTTGCAGATAGACTTTTCGATCGATCAGCTTTTCGATATCAAGACGCGCATCCATGCCGACTTTTTTCAGCAGCTCGCCATCCTTGCCGATGACGATCGTTTTCTGCGCCGAACGCTCGACCCAGATCACCGCATAAATCTTGGTGATGCCCGGCATTTCCTGAAACAGTTCGATTTCGACGGTCAGCGCGTACGGCAATTCGTCACCCAGTCGTCGCGTCAGTTTTTCGCGGATGATTTCGGCGCATAAAAAACGCTCAGGACGATCGGTGATTTGATCTTCCGGGTAAATCAGCCCGCCCTCGGGCAACAGCTCGAAGATCGCGTTTTCGAGGTCTTCGAGATTGGTATTTTTTAACGCCGAGATCGGCACCAGATGCTTGAACGGAAAGCGGTGCTGCGCCTCCGCAAAAAACGCCAGGATCAGTTCCTTATCCTTGATTCTATCCACCTTGTTGACCGCCAGGATCACCGGCAAGCCCGCCTGTTCGAGCTTTTTGAAGATCACTTCATCATAGTCCTGGAAAGCCAGGCCGTCGATCAGCCAGACCACCACATCGACACCGAGCAGGGTCGTGTCGGCGGTCCTGTTCAGATAACGGTTCAGCGCGCGTTTTTCGCTTTGATGCATGCCGGGCGTATCGAGATAAACGATCTGACCGGCTTCGGTGGTGTTGATTCCGACGATTCGGTGCCGGGTTGTCTGCGGCTTGCGCGAGGTGATGCTGATCTTCTGTTTCAGCAAATGATTCATCAATGTCGATTTGCCGACATTCGGGCGCCCGATCAGGGCCGCAAAACCGCATTTCATTGATCTGTTTTCTCCAGCAATTGCAGCATTTTTTCGGCCGCCGCCTGTTCCGCGCGTTTTCTGGACACACCGGTGCCGATGCACGCATCCTTCAGCAGCGGAATCGTGCATTTGACCTTGAAAGTTTGTTCGTGGGGCAGACCGGACATGGTCAGCAGCGTATATTCGGGCAAATCGATCTTTTTAGACTGCATCAGTTCCTGCAGCTGTGTTTTCGGATCTTTCTGCCAATTATCCAACGACAAGGCTTGTATTCTGTGCTGAAACAAGCCCTCGATCCATTGTTTACAGACATCCACGCCCTGATCGAGAAACAATGCGCCGATCACCGCCTCCAGCGCATCGGACAGGATTGACTCACGCCGGAAACCGCCACTTTTCAATTCTCCGGAACCCAGCAACAGGTAATCACCGAACCGATGCTCGCGCGCCAACTCGGCAAGCGAGTCCTGATTGACCAAGCTCGCGCGGAGCCGGCTCAACACGCCTTCGGGAGCCTCGGCAAATTTATTATATAAAATTTCAGCAATCACAAAGCCTAGAATCGAATCGCCTAAAAACTCCAAGCGCTCATTGTTTTTCGCGCTGGCGCTGCGATGCGTCAATGCGGTTAAAAAGAGATCGGGATTATTAAAGGACAACCCCAATTTACCCGACAAGATCTTCGGATCCCTAATCAAATGCCGCCGCCTCCGCCGGTTTCGATTTCATCATGAAAATCGACCAACACGCTGAGGTTATACGCCATCGGCTTAACCACTTCATACTCGATCTCGACTTTGATATAGTCGTTGCTCTTGCTCACTTTAACGTCTTCCGGGGCAATAAAATCGACATAGCCTATATTGAAGCGCTTATCGAGACTGTTCCTGATTTGATACTCGGTCATTGATGGAAAAGCCGGATCTTTTTCCAGCGCAGAAAGCGCGCTTTTTACCTTGTTGTGATCCAAGTAAATCGGACCGATTTTAAGGATCAAAAACACAAAAAACCCTAAAATCGCGAGCAAGATGCATAAAGAAATAAACGTGAGACCGCGCTGATATTTTGGCAATGTTTGCATGACGCCCCCTAACGGCTTAATGAATGAATCCACTAAGTCTAGTTTATTTTAACGTCGTGCCAATGCGGTCGAAACCGACGCCTTTATGCTGCCAATCCCAGCTCATCCAGATAAAAAAGGCCTTGCCGACAAGATTTTGTTCCGGCACCATGCCCCAATAGCGACTATCGTTGCTGTTATCGCGGTTGTCGCCCATCACGAAATAATGCCCTTTGGGCACCACAAACACCCCTTCGACAGAAGGCGCTTCCTGCCGAACCAGAATTTTATGTTCGACGCCAGTTAAATTCTCGTTCAGTTCCACCGCCCCGCTCATGTCCTGCCCCTGCCCGTGACCTTCATAGGTGCCGATGGCCGCTTGGCTGACCGGCGTGCCGTTCACGGAAAGCGTTTTATTGAAATAGCCGATCTTGTCGCCGGGCAAACCGATCACTCGCTTGATGTAATCAACCGTCGGATCTTTCGGAAAGCGGAACACCACGATATCGCCGCGTTTGGGTTCATTCACCTCGATCACTTTTTGATTAATCACCGGCAAGCGAATACCGTAAGTAAATTTATTCACCAGAATAAAATCGCCGATCAATAAGGTCGGCATCATCGAGGCTGAAGGAATCCGAAACGGCTCGGCAATGAATGACCTTAGCAGAAACACGATTAACACCACCGGAAAAAACGAATGTGCATATTCGACCAGCCAGGGTTCGTTTTCCTCGTCATAGGGTTTGCCTTTAGCCTTTAAAAATACGACATAGCCACCCCAAATGACGCCCGTGACGAGTGTCGCCACGAACAGAAAAAACGAAAAATCGTAGTCCATCATTATTCAGTCCGGTAATAATTAAAATTGAATGGCGCTGCTCATTCCTTATTAAGCTGCAAGACCGCCAGGAAAGCTTCCTGCGGTATTTCGATATTGCCGACTTGTTTCATCCGTTTCTTGCCGGCCTTTTGCTTTTCGAGCAGTTTTTTCTTGCGGGTGATGTCGCCTCCGTAACACTTTGCGGTCACGTTCTTGCGCATTGCCTTGACCGTCGAACGCGCGATGACCTTCGCGCCGATCGCAGCCTGAATCGCAACCTCATACATCTGCTTCGGAATCAGATCCTTCATTTTTTCGACCAGATCGCGACCGCGGTTCTGGCTTTGATCGCGGTGCACGATGATGGACAGCGCATCGACTTTGTCGCCGTTGATCAGCACGTCGAGCTTGACCAAGGGCGCTTCCTGAAAACGCAAAAACTCATAATCGAACGACGCAAAGCCGCGGCTGACCGATTTAAGCCGGTCGAAGAAGTCGAGCACGACTTCGCTGAGCGGCATCTCGTAATGAATCGCAACCTGCCGTCCGACGAACTGCATGTCTTTCTGCACGCCGCGTTTTTCGATGCACAGATTGATCACGCTGCCCAGATAATCCTGCGGCACGAAAATATTCGCGCGAATGATAGGTTCGCGGATTTCCTCGATCGAGCCCGCTTCCGGCAATTTGGCCGGATTATCGACCATGATGATCTGATTGCCGTGGGTGACGACTTCATAGACCACGGTCGGCGCGGTCGTGATCAGATCGACATTGTATTCGCGTTCGAGTCGCTCCTGAACGATCTCCATGTGCAGCATGCCCAAGAAACCGCAACGGAAACCGAAGCCTAAAGCCTGCGAGGTTTCCGGTTCGAACTGCAGGGCAGCATCGTTCAGATTCAGTTTGTTCAGCGCCTCGCGAAGTTCCTCGTAATCGTCGGAGCTGACCGGGTACAAGCCGGCGAACACGCGCGGCTGCACTTTCTGGAAGCCGGTCAACTGCTCGGCGGCCGGCTTATCGGTCCAGGTGATCGTATCGCCGACCGGCGCGCCGAAAATATCCTTGATGCCGGCAACCACAAAGCCGACCTCGCCGGTATCGAGGATTTCCTTCTCCAAACGTTTCGGCGTAAACACGCCGACTTTCTCGACCAGAAACGACTTGCCGGTCGACATGATCGTGATCTTCTGTTTGCGGCGGATACTGCCGTGAACGATGCGCACCAGCGACACCACGCCGAGGTAACTGTCGAACCATGAGTCGATGATCAGAGCCTGTAAAGGTCCTTGGGCATTACCTTCGGGCGGAGGAATCTTGGTAACCAATTGTTCCAACACATCGCTGACACCCAAACCGGTCTTCGCGCTGATCTTTAGTGCCTCGTCGGCCGGAATGCCGATCACATCTTCGATCTCGGCGATCACTCGCTCCGGTTCGGCGGACGGCAGATCGATCTTGTTCAGCACTGGCATTACTTCCAGACCCTGCTCGATCGCGGTATAACAGTTCGCAACGCTCTGTGCCTCGACGCCCTGCGCCGCATCGACGACCAACAGCGCGCCCTCGCAGGCGGCCAGCGAGCGGGACACTTCATAGGAGAAATCGACGTGTCCCGGCGTATCGATGAAATTCAGTTGATAAGTTTCGCCGTCTTTCGCCTTGTAATCCAGGGTTACGCTCTGCGCCTTGATCGTAATGCCGCGCTCTCTTTCAATATCCATCGAATCGAGCACCTGCGCGGACATCTCCCGGTCGCTGAGCCCGCCGCATATCTGAATGAAACGATCCGCCAGCGTCGATTTGCCGTGATCAATATGCGCGATGATCGAGAAATTTCTGATATGTTTTAAATCCACTGTTTTTTCTAGTCTGTCAATGAGGCCGAGGAACGGAAGGCTGGATACGCCGAAACATGATTGTCCAGCGATTTTGGAGCAAGCCGGACCGCACGCCAATATAAACGCTGCATTATAACAGATTCATGTGGACGGCGACCTGACTTTGGCTGCAAACCCTAATTTGCGACATCGGAAAACCGCGAACCCTCGGGGTCGGCATTTTGCTTTGCCATCACGCTCACGGCAGTAACCCATTATGGTCGTTTCCCTGTGCAGTTTACATTGTACTTAGACGCGCCATCTAATTAATCGGTATTTTCTTCTTTCCATCTCTTCTTTACCGCTTTCCTCGCAATCTCCGACCTTTCTTCCGGCGTGAGCTTCTCGGCTCTCGCCTTTCCTCCCTTCAGGCTATCGGCTTTCTTTCCGGTTAATTTTCCATCATAAGGTTTAAACCACCGGCTTTAGCCGGTCAGCTTTAGCTGCGATAATTGAGCCAAGGAGGTGGCGATGGATTATAGATACGGCAGCCATACGGTTTACCAAATTGAGTACCATTTTGTTTGGGTAACCAAGTATCGTTACAAAGTGCTGAGTGGTGAGGTAGCGGAACGAGTCAGAGACTTGGTACGACAGA